>JACPGD010000146.1 GCA_016182645.1 Candidatus Hydrogenedentota bacterium
ACTACGTCGATGCGCTTCGCGACCGCCGCGATGATCGGGGCGAGGCCACCGGTCGCAATCACGGTGGGCTTGTCATCCATTTCTTCCGCGAGCCTCCGCACCAGCCCGTCCACCAGCTCCGCATAGCCATAGGTGAGGCCAGAGCGTATATTCGACACGGTATCCCGCCCGATGACGTGGGCCGGGGTCGAGATCTCGACGCGCGGCAGCTTGGCGCAGCGCTCGAACAGCGCATCCGCCGAAAGCTGGATGCCGGGGAAGATAATGCCGCCGCGCCACTCGGCTTTGGCGGTGATCACGTCGAAGGTCGTGGCGGTGCCGAAATCAACAATGATCAGTGCCCCGGGATATTCCTCGATCGCGCCGACGGAATTCACGATGCGGTCCGCGCCGACTTCCTTGGGATTGTCAATTTGCAGGGTCAGACCTGTTTTGACGCCCGGGCCCACCATCAGCGGCTCCACACTGAAGGCTTCCTGCGAAACCTGTTGCAAGGCCAGGTTCAACTGCGGCACCACACTCGAAATGCAGCAGCCGGTGATCTCTTTCGCGTTGATCTCTTCCGCGTGCAGGAGCATCAAGAACAGGATGCGCAATTCATCCGCCGTGCGGTAGTTCGTCGTCACCACGCGCCAGTTCGCGCGCAGCGTGTTTCCCTCAAAGAGCCCGAGCACGGTGTTCGAATTGCCGACGTCAATCACGAGCAGCACAGGGTGTCTCCTCCAGCCATTCCACTTCGCCCGCGCTTATCGACACGACGCCTGTACTGGTCTCAATATTCAACGCGCCGTTGCCATCCACCCCAATTACCCGGCCTGAAATCTCGCCGCGGCGGACAAGCTTCCCTTCAATATCCAATGCGCTGGCCCAAGCCGCGCGTACCGACGCATAGTGGCCCAGCCGCAACGCCAGAAGGTGCGGGGTGAGGCGCTGCAGCACGTCTTCCAAGAGATCATTGCGATCCCAGCGCCTTCCCGTAAGCATCTCCAGCGATCCTGCTGTCCCCTGGAGTTCCTCCGGAAAATCCTCCCGCCTGTGGTGAACGTTGATGCCCACGCCCAGCGCACTCCAGCCATTGCGGTGTTCCACCAAAATTCCGCAGACCTTGAGGCGATTCAGAAGGATGTCATTTGGCCATTTGAGTTCAAGGGTCCTATTCGTCCCCTCCGTCCCATCCCCGAGTTCCGCCCGCAGCGCCTCCTGTACCGCCAGTGCCGCGGCAAATGTGAGGCCGCGCGCGGTCTGCTGCAAACACACGCTGAACCACAATCCTACTCCCGGCGCACTGTGCCAGGTGTTGCCGCGCCGTCCGCGGCCCGCCGTTTGTGTCTCTGCCACGATGACCAGTCCATCTTGACGGGCTTCGAGTGCCAGCGTATTGGTGGACGCCACACAGTCCACACGCCGCACAAGCAGCGGGGGAATCACGGAGGCGATTGGAGTATTCGTGTGTTCAAGCATTTTCGATCAGCAATGACATATCGTACACGGGCGAACTGTGGGTGAGCGCGCCCACGGAAATAAAGTCCACGCCTGTTTCAGCAATAGCGCGAATCGTTTCGAGCGTCACATTGCCGCTTGCCTCCAACAGAATGCGGGTACCCTTGGCGCGCTCCACCGCCTCACGCATGGCGTCCAGTGCCATATTGTCCAGCATGATCACGTCGGCGCCCGATCCCATCGCCAGTTCAAATTCTTCCAGGCTGCGCGCTTCCACCTCGACGCGCATCAGGTGGTGCGCGGCCTGGCGCGCCCGCTTCACTGCCTCGACGATCCCGCCCGCCGCGGCAATGTGGTTCTCCTTAATCAGCACGCCTTGGAACAGCGAGGGGCGGTGATTGGCGCCCCCGCCATGCAGCACCGCCTGCTTTTCGAGATTCCGTAACAGCGGCGTGGTCTTGCGCGTGTCACAGACGCGGCAGGCGAGGCCCTGGACAGCGGCAACGTATTTCGCGGTCAGCGTCGCAATCCCCGAGAGATGCTGGATGAAATTCAGGGCGGTCCGCTCGGCGGTCAGCACGGCGCGCGTGTCACCGGTGAAACTCGCCACGACGACGCCCTTGTGGACCGACGCTCCATCCGGCAGCGCCTGCCAGTGCTCGCAGGCTGCCCCCTGGACCTCAAACACCAGGCGAAATGGCCGCATCCCGCTCAGCACACCGTCCTGCTTCGAGACGAGCCACGCCCTGCAGCGCGCGCCTTCCGGCACGGTGGCGTTGGTCGTGATGTCCTCGCCACCGACATCCTCCGCCAAGGCGGCGTGAACCAACTGATCGAGCAGATCGGTCATTGTTTGTCCCAAATGCATAAGATGAAAAACCCCGGAAATCCCGGTTTCAAGAAGGGGAGGAAAAGTCGAGAGATTAGGCCAATTGTTTAGAATAGTAACATGCCCCAAAATGGCAATGCGACTTGTAGCCGGGAGAATACGCACCATGGGAGTGGGGACATCTTTGTCCGCGCTCACGTCTTCTCCGTACCCTCGCGTACGAAGAACAGTAGCCCCGATGCGGCCAAGGCCATGGCAGCGCCGAACAGAAAGGCCG
>JACPGD010000147.1 GCA_016182645.1 Candidatus Hydrogenedentota bacterium
AGAGGTGCCGCCGAAGTACCTTGACCTTCTCTTCTGCTGTAAAATGACGCCGGTGCTTGTTCGTGTTCATGGATGGTTCCTCTTTGACCGTCTACATATTCTTCCCGGTCAGAGAGTCCATTTCCAGCTGGGGCGGAACAAAAGAATAGTCGCGGGAATGGCACAAGATTCCCCAAATGCGTTCCCGAATGACGCCATCGGTTGGCTTGGCGTGTCAAGGGATTTTTCGCTTCACTCAGAACGACTGTAATGCCTTGTGTTGACCATGATTCCCGGTGTCATGACGACAGAGAACTTGGGTCACCGGATCTCTGACTCGGAATGAGGAAGCAATTGCAGATTGGCTCCCACAAGGGACAATCCTTTGCACGGAAAACAGGCCGGTGCTACACTTTTACATGGTTTTGTAGCGTCGGTTCTTCTGTGCCAGATTGGCTCGGGGCGGCGTGGCCCCGCCAGCCGCGGAGACATTCATGTATCTCTTGATAATTGTGGTTTTTTCAGCGGTGTGCCTGTTGGTGGCGTATCGCGTGTATGGGCGGTTGCTGGCGTGGCGGTTCCAGCTTGATCCGGAGGCGGAGACGCCGGCGGTGCAGTTGCGGGACGATCTGGATTACGTGCCGATCGAGCCGAAGTTTCTGTTGAGCCAGCATTTCTCGGCGATTGCGGCGGCGGGGCCGATCGTGGGGCCGATCCTGGCGGGCGTGATGTTTGGCTGGCTGCCGGCGCTGCTCTGGATCTTGGCAGGGAGCATATTTATTGGCGGTGTACATGACATGGGGTCACTGGTGGCGTCGATCCGGCACAAGGCGCGAAGCATTGCCGAGGTGGTGCGCGAGCATATGTCGCCGTTGTCGTATATTCTGTTTCTGATCTTCATCTGGATCGCGCTGGTGTATATCGTCGTGGCGTTCACGGACATTGTGGCGAGTTCTTTTATCGGGACGCAGACACTGGAAAATGGGATGACGGTGACGGGGGCGGGGATTGCGAGTTCGTCGCTGCTTTATTTGGCACTGCCGATTGTGATGGGCGTGCTGTTGAAGTTTACGAAACTGTCGCTGAACTGGGCGACGATCATGTTCCTGCCGCTAGTGGGCGTGGCCATTTGGGTGGGGCAGTATATTCCGTTTGACCTGGCTGCCCTTTTCAATCTCGAAGAAACATCGGCGCACAAAGTGTGGGACGTGGTGCTGCTGGCGTATTGTTTTGCGGCGTCACTCGTGCCGATGTGGCTGCTGTTGCAGCCTCGCGGGCACTTGGGCGGGTACTTTCTGTATATTGCGCTGGGGGGCGGAATGATCGGGTTGATTCTGGGGGGCGAGACCGCGACGTATCCGGCGTTTACGGGGTGGTACAGCGCGGCGGGCGATCCGCTGGCGCCGATTCTCTTCATCACAATTGCGTGCGGCGCGTGCTCGGGCTTTCATTCGATCATTGCATCGGGCACGACGTCAAAACAGTTGCGGCGCGAGACGGATGCGAAGGCGGTGGGTTATGGCGCAATGTTGTTAGAGGGGATGGTGGCGGTAGTGTCGCTGTGCTGCGTGATGATGGTGACGCCGCAGGCGGCGACGGCATTGCAGGGGAAACCGAACTTTATCTATGCGCAGGGAATCGGTAGCTTCTTGGGAGTAATCGGAATTCCGGCGTCGTTTGGGATTTCCTTTGGTCTGCTGGCGTTTACCACATTCGTTTATGACACGCTGGATGTGTGTACGCGGCTCGGGCGGTATATTTTGCAGGAATTGACCGGGTGGAGCGGGTCGTTTGGGCGGTGGGCGACCACGGCGCTTACGGCGGGCGCGCCGCTGTTCTTTGTGACGCAGACGGTAACGGATGCGCAAGGGAAGGTGGTGCCGGCGTGGCGATTGTTTTGGGGACTATTCGGCGCGAGCAATCAACTGCTGGCGGCGCTGTCGCTGCTTGGGGTGACCGTGTGGTTGTGGCGCACGTACCGCGCGCGGTGGGTGTGGCTGGTCGCCGGATTGCCGACGCTGCTGATGTACGTGATGAGCACATGGGCGCTGTTGCGCTTTGCGCGGGTGGGGTTTGTTCAAGAGGGGCATTGGTCGGTTCCGACAAGCCCGGTGCCGTGGGTGGCGGTGATTCTGGTGGGGCTGGCGGGGCTGGTATTTGTGGAGGCGCTACGGGTGTTGCTGGGTGGGGGACAGCCGCCGCGGCGGCGGGAACCGGAAGTGGTCGCGGCGACGGCGGGGTAGTGCTGGAATGGGAAACAGGCACACCGATGGACGCCGATGAATTGGCCCAATAAGGGCTGATAGGAATTGGGGGAGCAGTGCGATGAAGGAGAAACCAGGGAGAATACGGCGCCGGCTGGGGTATTTTTTTCTGCTTGTTGTGCTGGCCTGCCCTGCGCTCTATTTCTATTTTACGCTCTACCATCCGGTTGGCAAGGGGCCTGCGGGACCGGCCGTGCCGAGGGAGGCATTCGCACAGGCGTGGACGAACCAGCGCGTGTTGCTGCTGGGCTTGGGCGACAGTGTGACCGCTGGGTTTGGCTCGACGAAAGGGCATTCCTATTTTGAACGATTGATTGAATCACCGCCGGACGAGTTCCAGGACATGCAGGGAAAAACGCTGAAGCGCATCTTTCCACATCTCGATTTCTTAGATCTTGCGGTGTCTGGAAGCGATTCCTCGCAGCATCTTGACCGGATTGAATCAGACCTGCCCGTGCAAGCAGCTGATGTTTTCGGCATTGTTGTCATGACGACGGGCGGCAATGATTTGATCCACTGGTATGGACGCAGCAAGCCCGCGGAGAATGCGATGTATGGCGCGACGTGGGACGAGGCGCAACCGTGGGTCCAGAATTTCGAGACAAGGCTCGACAAGATGATTGCGGAGATCGTTTCGCGGTTCCCCGGAGGATGCCTGATTCTGCTTGGTGACATCTATGACCCTTCGGATGGCCGGGGCGATCCGGAGAGTGCGTGGTTGCCGGCGTGGCCGGATGTGCTGAAGATCCATGGGGTTTACAATGCGGTGATTCGACGTGTGGGAGAGCGGTATCCGGAAGTGCATGTAGTTCCGATTCATGAGGCATTTCTTGGGCACGGTGTGCATTGCCGGAAGTTTTGGTTAGAGACGTATCGCAAGAAAGACCCGCATTACTGGTATGCGGACAATCTGGAAGACCCCAATGACCGCGGTTACGACGCGATTCGCCGTTTGATGCTGCGTGCACTTCTCGAAGCGCGCGATCAGGTGCCGAAATCATGAATGAGGGACAGCCGGAACGCTAGAGAATCCGGGATTTAGCTTTCAGATCTGCGCTATTCAATCTTGATTATCGGTGTCCATCGGTGAGGAATTGCACGAACCTTTGGGGAATTGCACGAACCTTGTGGGAGAAAGTATTGGTGCTCCTCCCGAGTAGTCGCGCGCTCGCCGAGCGCGCGACTTGAGTCAGTATACTGGCTCTGGTTGTTTCGCCCAGCCAGTGCCGCGCTCGGCGAGCGCGGCACTACTGCTTCGGCAGCTCCAGAGTTGCCTGCGCACCGCCGGATGGGAGGTTTTCGAGGGTGACGTGGCCGTGGTGGAGGGTGGCGACTTCGCGGACGAGGGCAAGACCGAGGCCGGAGCTTTTTTTGCCGGTGTTGGGGCGGGAGAGGGAGTAAAAACGGTCGAAGATTTTGTCGAGGGCGTAGTCTGGGATGCCGGGGCCGGCGTCTTGGATGACGATGCGAGCATTTGCCTCTCCCTGGCTGATTTTTATCTGAATCTTGCTCCCTTGTGAGCTAAAGTCCAGGGCATTTTGAAGCAAGTTCGCCAGAGCCTGGGTCAGCAAGAATCGCTCTCCCACGACGACAATCTCGTCCTCACTCTGCAACGTCACGCGAACCTCCTTGGACACCAGTGCGGGTTGCATTTCGGCGATGACTTCTGTGAGCAGGGATTCCAGGTTGATCTCTTCGGCATCACGAAGTTCTTTGCGGTTCTCGACGGCGGCGAGCAGGAGCATGCGGTCGATGAGGTCCTGGATACGGGCGGTTTCGGAGCGGAGGTTGTCGAGGAATTTCTGGCGCTGCTCGGGCGGCATGTCTTCTTCGAGCAGTTCGGCCGCACCGCGAATGGCGGAAAGTGGGCTTTTCATTTGGTGGGTGAGCGTCTGGACATAGTCCTCGACGTACTGTTTGCCTTCGAGGGCGGTGCGCATCTCTTCGAAGGCGGCACCGAGCGCGCCGATCTCGCTGTAGCCAAGTCGTGGCGGGGGGACGCGGCGGCCATCCCGGATGGCCTTGGCATAGGCGGTGAGTTTGTCGATGGGCCAGGAAATCCAGAAGGAGATGGCGAAGCCAAGAAGGATGACAGCGCCGGCGGCGATGAAGCCCGCAGTGACGATTTCTTTTTGGGCGGTGTAGAGGAACAGGGCGACGCTGTCGGCGGGTTTGGCCACGGTCAGGACACCGGCGAGCTGGCCATCGCGGTGGATGGGTGCGGCGACGTGAAGGATGGCGGTCATGGGATCGTCGGGGTCGATGCGGGTGGCCCGGGCGCCATATTTGCCGCGCAGGGTGAGGTAGACATCGTTCCAGCGGGAGTAGTCCTTGCCTTCGTCGCGGCCGTTGTCGGAATCGAAGAGGACGATGCCTTTGGCGTCCGTGACATAGACGCGGAGGTTCATGCGGGTCTTGGTGAATTCGTAGATCTGCGCGGCGAGGGTGCGCTGGTGGGCGCGGGTGAAGGCGGCGCGCAGATCGTCCGCGGGATCGGCACCTTGGGCGAGTTGTTCTTCGACGATCGAGGCGAGGAGGGTGGCCATGTCGACCATGGACTCCTCCATGGCGGCCTGGTAGCGGGGGCGCAGGTCGTCCGAGATCCAATTGACGAGCATGTAAAAGCTGATGCAGCCTAGCAGCAGGAAGGCCACGTACATCCGTGTGCGGATCTTGATTACCACGTTTCCCTCAGCGAATAGCCCAGGCCGCGGTGGGTCTGAATGGGATCGATGTCGGGGCGGACCTGGCGGAGTTTGGCGCGAATGGTTTTGATGTGGGTGTCGACGGTACGGTCCATGCTGGATTCGGGGTATTCCCAAGCCATTTCCATGAGTTTGTCGCGCGAGTAGACCCAGCCGGGGCGGTGGAGCAGGACTTCGAGGAGGCGGTATTCGTAGCGGGAGAGGTCGAGCAGGGTGTTGAAGTAGAAGATTTTGAGGCGGTCTTTGTCGATGCGGAAGGGGGAGGGACACGGACGATCATGGACGGGCACGGACTCGAACGAAGGGGAGGACGCGGACGTAGCGGGCAGCGGGGACGGGAGACCTTCGGTCGGCGGAGTGGCGTGGTCAGGAGACCCCGCCACAGCAGAGGCACGGCGGAGGACGGCCTTGACGCGGGCGGCGAGTTCGCGGGGGCTAAACGGTTTGGCGACATAGTCGTCGGCGCCGATTTCGAGGCCGACGACACGGTCGATTTCGCCGGAGCGCGCGGTGAGAAAGATAATGGGGACGGTGGAAGTCTTGCGGATCTGCTGGCAGAATTCGAAGCCGTTCTGGTCGGGCAGGCCGACATCGAGGACGATGAGGTCGATGGCGCGTTTCGTGAAGACGCGCTGGGCCTCGGCGGCGGTGGCGCACCAGACGGCGTTGAAGCCTTCGGTGCGGAGTGCGTAGGTGATGGTGTCGGCGATGGCCGGTTCGTCTTCGACGACCAGAATCGTGTGTGCGGCGGTCAATGCGAGTTCCCCTTTGCACGCGGTGGCGCGACAAGCGCCTAAGAGTATGATACCGCAACACCGACGGCAACACACGACGCGGCATCTTGTAGATTGATATTTGGCAGTGTTACCGTCTTGACCGCGAAGCGGTCGAATTTAAATAGCCGTGGGTGTAAACCCACGGAAAGGGGCGATACCCCCACTCGACCCCATAGGGGTCGAATGTGATGGGACATTCTTTATGGCGACCTATACTCAACTTCTCTACCACATCGTCTTTTCGACGAAGCATCGCCAACGCACGCTTGATGCACCCGGACGTCCGGAATTGTTTCGTTATGTGTGGGGAATCCTGAAGAACAAAGAGTGCCACCTCTACCGGATTAATGGGATTGAGGATCACATTCATATCTTGACCCACGTGCATCCCACTATTGCCGTCGCGCGGCTGGTCAAGGACATAAAGGTAGCCACGAACGCCTGGAATAAGGAACAACGAGTCTTCCCAGCGTTTGAATCTTGGCAAGATGGTTACGGCGCGTTTACCCATAGCTTGGCCGAGAAGGATAGATTGATCGAATATGTTAAGAACCAGGAGGAACACCATCGAACGGAGACGTTTGAGGATGAACTCCGGCGATTGGTGGAAGCGGCGGGACTGAAGTTTGATCCGAAGTTTTTGGATTAGATTTTGGGGGATATCCACATTCGACCCCTACAGGGTCGCGAAACTGCGCAGTCACTACCTACCCGTAGGTTTACACCTACGGCTATTCACATTCGACCCCTACAGGGTCGCGAAACTGCGCAGTCACTACCTACCCGTAGGTTTACACCTGCGGCTATTCACATTCGACCCCTACAGGGTCGCGAAATTGCGCAGTCACTACCTACCCGTAGGTTTACACCTGCGGCTATTCACATTCGACCCCTACAGGGTCACGAAACTGCACAGTCACTACCTACCCGTGGGTTTACACCTACGGCTATTCACATTCGACCCCTACAGGGTCGCGAAACTGCGCAGTCACTACCTACCCGTAGGTTTACACCTGCGGCTATTCACATTCGACCCCTACAGGGTCGCGAAACTGCGCAGTCACTACCTACTATTCACATTCGACCCCTACGGGGTCTTCCTTGAAGTGCAGCGGTTCAGGACTGCTCTGGGTGTTCGGCTTTTTGCAGGTTGGCTTTCAGGGATTCTAGGGATTGGCGGACTTCGTTGATCTTGTTGAAAGCCTCCTGGTTGTTGCGGCGGAGGGCGTCGAGTTGGTCGGGGGAGATGGTGTTGAGCCAGGTTTCGACGGCGGTGGCGGCGCCGGCGGTGGGTTCGTGGACCAGGACCTTTGCGACGAAGGTCTGCCATTGTGGGTCGCGGTCGGGGCGTTGCAGGTACTTCTTCATGGCGTCGAGGACTTCCTGCCGCCGTTCCGGCGGGGACTCAAGAAGGTTGGGACCAACTGGCGGAGAGGGCGTACCGTCCGGCCTGCGGGGGCGGCGCGGGACGTTTGAGCCGAGGCCGTGAAGTTTGCTGATGACGGTGTTGTTGACTTCCTGGGAGGGATCATCCAGCGCAAGGAGACAGAGGGTGCGGGAATCGGGGAGCCGGTCGACGAAGGTGTTGATGGCATAGATTTTTGATTCTGGTGGTAGCTGGGCGAATTGTTGTTCGAGGGCGCGGAGGGCGGGAAGGCCGATTTCCTGGAGGGCTTTCTGGGCTTCGCCTCGCACGTCGTCGTTGATGTCGCTGAAGGCCACGATCAGGTTG
>JACPGD010000148.1 GCA_016182645.1 Candidatus Hydrogenedentota bacterium
ATCGCCGCCAAGGCCATCCGCGAGCGGCATTAACGCAACCCCTGGTCTCTTGGCTCCTTGGTCCGCTTGGTCCATTCGGTCCATTTGGTCCATAGATCCATTCGCTCCTCCTGCCCCGCTACTCCCGCGTGTCGTAAATGACGACCCGTTCCCAATCCTTCGCGTATTCCCGCACGAAAGCCAGGTGGATGGGATCCGCCTGGTACGCGTCGTGACCCGCCAGATCCTCCAGCAGCACCGTCAAGCCAAAGGTGTACGAGCGATCAACCACCGGCCGGGACGTGGCCGCCGCTTCACCAATGTACACCGCGCGCGCACTCGCCACGCCCCGCAACGTTTCGAGCCCCCCACGAAACGCCCGCACCTGATCGGCTGTCAGCCCCGGTTTCAGCCAGAAGAACACACTGTGAACAAACATAAGCACTCCACTTTCCAAACCCGACATGTCCGATGTCCGATATGTCCGATCCGTCCGACGCCCCAACACGCCCCTGGACGCAACCGCGGCGCGCGGTGAGCACCGCGCGCCGCGGTATAACACCCTCGGCAAAGTTGCCGAACTTAACGTCATCAACCAAAGAAACTGGTCAACTGGGCGTTGTTCACGCTCGCCGGGAACTTGCCCGGATACTTGTTGAACTCGACATGGCCGTCCATGTACAGCGTGTTGCTGCCGCCCGGAATGTGATTGTACAGACCAATACCACCCGGTTCGCCTTCACCCGAGGCAATGGTGTCGTACATGATCACGAGCTGGCTCTGCGCGATGGCCGAAGCCGCCGCGTTGTTGATGTCCGTGATCATGAAACGCTCGATCCCTTCGCGCAGACGGTAGAGCGTATTGCTGTCGCCATTGCCAATAGGTTGCGAACTCGCCAGGGGGGCAAAGCTGCTCACATTCAAGTCGGTGTCCAGCTTGTAGTCGTCCGTGCCGTCGTCATTGCCAATGATCGCGCCCGGCCCAGCCGTGAACGCATAGAGCAGCAACGCGGCCAGTTGGGCGCCCACCGGCTTGTCCGGCGTAAGACCCAGGATCGACGACGGAATGGTGGGATCGTCATCTTCCAATTTGTCGAACGCCCAAGGCAGATACACGTAGCTTTCGTCTGACTGCGTTATTTGCCCTATACAGGTCTGCGGGCAAGTGCCGGAACCGTTGTCCTCCACGATGTCCAGCGATTCTTCCACGCTGCCTTCCAGCCCTTGGTCTGACGGGCACAGCAGTACGGCCGGATCCGTCAGATACTCGGGATAGATCTCAGCCATGTTGGCCATGAAATCCGCGTCATCCAACGTATTCCTGCAACCTGGGCAGTTATCGTCTTCCCCGTACACTTCGTCCGCATGCAGGCTCGGGTACTTCTCGCCCTTGGATTCGTTGCAGAACATCTTGAACACAATGCCACATTGTTTCAGGTTGTTCTGGCAACTGGCGCGCCGCGCGGCCTCTCGCGCGCGTGCCAGGGCGGGAAGTAAGATAGCGGCAAGAATGCCAATGATGGCGATAACCACCAGCAGCTCGATGAGCGTAAAACCTCTCTTCGACCTCATGTCATGCCTCCTCGTTGTGAAACTCCAGATACTTCTTAGGATTAATGTAGCCTCAAGAATAAGACCGCTAACCAAAAACACTTCTTCCTTCTACACCTCCTTTCCTCTGATTCAACGCTGGCGCCAGTTGCCAGCATCATTCCACGCTTAACAAATAGTATACGTACATCAAATTAGTTTTGGCAAGAGGTTCCTGTTTTCAGCATAATTCTGAGATTGCCAAAAAGGGGTGGTAGGAAGGATCTACCACCCCGGGGAAAGGCCACGTTTCAGGTAAACAGCCGCTAGTCGCCGCTGGCCCAGTAGACCAATTGCGCGTACGCGCCATTGCACGGGTAGTCCTCGGACGGGTACTTCAGAAACACGGAGTGACCGTCCATGTACAGGACATTGACGCCGCCCGGCACATGATTGAAGCCGGCATCCGCACCCGGGTGGATATTGATGATGTCCCAGATCACCACGACCTCGCTTTGGGCTTGGGCACTGGCCGCCGCGTTGTTGATATCGGTGATCAGGAACCGCTCGATGCCCTCACGCAGCCGCATGATCTTGTCACCACCCGCGTTCCCGGTACCCGCACTGACGCTGACATCACTCGACAAGATGCCGTTGCGCGTGGCGTCGGTGGAAGGTGGAAAGAACACCTTCACGAACCACTGGAATAATTGGGCGGAAACCTCGAACGAGCCGTTGCCGATGTCGGGCGCTGTGATGGTCGCGTCGTTGCTATCCGCGCCATCAGTCACGAAGCCAGAATACAGGTAGCTGTGATCCGGACTGCTGGCTGCGCCGGCAAATGGACATGGAGTACCACCGGTGTCGGTATCATTGATGACATCCAGCAGCAAATTCACATCGCCTTGATAGTCGGGATCTGACGGACAAACGACAACGCCCCAGTCCGTGAGATACTCTGGGAATATCTCATAGCTGTTGATAAAGAAGTCCTGGTCGTCATTCATATTGCACCCAGGAACTTCCCCAACGCCGGGGGGGACCAAGTCGTCATCAAACGGTTCCACGCCGTGCATGCGCGGCCAAAGCTCGCCCTTCGACTCGTTGGCGAACATCTTCAGGACAATACCGAGTTGCTTCATGTTATTTTGGCAACTCGCGCGCCGGGCCGCTTCACGCGCACGCGCCAACGCCGGGAGCAGAATCGCCGCAAGAATCCCAATGATCGCAATGACGACCAGCAACTCGATGAGTGTAAAGCCTCTCTTCGACTTCATGTTAATGCCTCCTCAATAGTAGAACTCCAAGGTACTTCAGCATAAACACGACAAAATGCCAGATGCGCCAAATCTCTCTTATTGCACCTCCTTTCCAAGTGAACTCACATTTCACTTTGGATTCAGAATACGAGTGCAATACGAGTTTGTCAAGGGCTTCGTGCTTTATTCAGTATTCGTAGATTTGTCCGCCCCCGCCACGCCGTCTCTTCGGGAGCGCGGTCCCAGCGGCTGAATCCAGGCTTGATGCCGCAGCGAAACCACCTCCCGCGTCAAATCGTGTTTGGGATCCGCCAGCAGTTGCGGAGACCGGTTATTGAGGGAAACGCGGGCGAAGACCCTTACTTCCACGTCGGGGTAGCCGCGAGCACGGAATTGCTCTTCCAGAAAATGCGCAAACTGCACCATCATGTCCGGCTGCACCGCCACTTCCCGCACTTGCCGGGCATTCAGGTAGTTTTCCGGGCTGATTCTCCACGTGGTGCCGGGGCCGGGGTCGCGGACAAAGAATTCGGCCCGCCCGTTCTTGGTCCGTTGCATGAGATGCCAGGAAAACCGGTGTCCCTCCTCGGTCCAGGCATGATCGCCCGGATATAAAAGGGACCGCATGGGCAGCAACAGTTGGACGGCAAAATACGCCACCAGCACCGCCGCCACCCCCCACGGGCAATCTCCTCCTCTGCTGTCCCTGCTGTCCCTGCCGTCCCTTGGGTCCCTTAAACGCCCCTGTGATTGAGGCCGCAAGGCGCTAAACACGCGCCGCGGCCAGTCCGGCGGGTAGAACAACAGGGTAGCGGCCAGCGCCAGCACGGGAAAGAAATCAATCGTGAAGAGGAATGAGTTCGTCAGATGGAACCCCAAGGCCGCCAGCACGGCGGCGTGGCGCGTGCGTGACCAGAGCAGCGCGGGCGCCACCAGCAAATCAAAGAGCAGTCCCCCATAAGACAAGGCGTACGCCATTGCGTCGAGGCTTATGATGCCGAATAGTGGTCCCTCCAGGTGCCTGCGCACGAGGCCGCGCATAGGCTCGCCGTGCAGCCAGTCCGGGTGCAATTTGGAGAGCCCGGCATAGAAGTAGACGATGCCCATCTGGAGCCGCAGGATCCAGAGCGCATAGGCCGGCGCCATCGAGCTTCGCAACGCCGGCCGCCGTTTGGCGTCCAGCGCATAGGCGCGATGGGCCGGCACGAACCACAGGAGAAAGGCAAAGAGCGCAACAAGATAAAAATGGTTGAGATAATAGGCCTTTTCGAGCAGGAAGATATAGACCCAGCCGCAGAGGAAGACCGCCAGCGCCAGCCGGTAAAACAGGCCCAGCGCGATGGCCAGGGCGGCGAGGGCGGTCACCAGGAAATGCACCTGCATCAGGCCCCCTGGCCAGGGCTTCACCCAGGAAAACCCCAAATACGTGAAGTGGAAGAGGGGTCCGACGAAGAGCGGGCCAATAAGACCGCTCCCGAGCATGTAAAACAAATAAAGCGACAGGAGCAGCCCGAACGCCATGCGGAAATACACCAGCGAAGCAATGTCGATGGGGTCGAGCAAGCGCGCGCGAAATTTCTTCAAGAGATCTGCCATCCCCGGCATTTAAGCGAGACTTTCCCGCCGAGTCAAGCGGCGCTCGGCCAGCCGTTCGCGGCTTGTGAATGTGGTACCCTGAGGAAATGGAAATTGCACAAGAAGTCCAACATGAGCGCATCAATCTTTCGAGCGATCCCACGGCGCGCGCCAGCGCTGTCCGGTTCCTCGAAACCTTCGACATTTCCCGGGTCCCAACGGCCCCGGGTTGCTACCTCATGTCTGACGCGCGGCACAAGTTGATCTATGTGGGAAAAGCAAAAAACCTGCGCGCGCGCCTGCGCAACTACATCAATGAGAGCGACGCGCGCTACAGCGTCAAATTCATCATGTCGCGCGTGGCGCAGATCGATTTCCTGGTCACGGCCAATGAGAAAGAAGCGCTGCTCCTCGAGAACAGTCTGATCAAGAAGCACCACCCGCGCTACAACGTGCGGCTCAAAGACGACAAGACCTACCTCAGTGTGCGGATCGATCCCCGCGAAGAGTTCCCGCGGATCACGGTCGTGCGGCGCCACGGCAAAGACGGTGCCAAGTATTTCGGACCCTATCATAGCGCGGGCGCTGTAAGGCAGACATTGCGCCAGATGCAGCGCTTGTTTCCATTGCGCACTTGCTCCGACCATGTTCTTCACAACCGCACCCGCCCCTGCCTCTATTACCAGATGAAACAGTGCGTGGCGCCTTGCGTGGGCCACGTGGACGCGCCGGCCTACCACGAACTGGCGGAACAAGTGGTCCTGGCGCTCGAGGGACGCAACGCCAAATTGGAGAAGCTTCTGATCGCCAAGATAAAGGTCGCTGCGGACAAAATGGCCTATGAGCAGGCCGCCACCTTGCGCGACCGGCTGTATGACCTTCGGCGCACGCTCGAACGCCAGCGCATCGTCGATGTGCCTGGCGCGGAAGACCGGGACGTCTTCGGCTACTACGCCAAGGGTAGTTATACGGAGATTCAGGTCTTGTTTTATCGGGCCGGCAAAATGCTGGGCGGCAAAGTGTTTTCCTTTGAGCGGCGCGAAATGCCCGTGGACGAACTGCTCAGTTCCTTACTTCTGCAATACTACAGCGAAACGGCCGGCGTGCCTGCCGAAGTGCTGGTCCCGGTGGGGCTCGAGGAGGCGGAAACGCTCGGGGAGATTCTCAGCGAGCAACGCGGGACGCGCGTGACGGTCCACCACCCGGTCCGTGGCGAAAAACGGGCCCTGGTCGATCTCGCCATGCGCAATGCGGAACGCAGCTTCGAGGAGAAGCAACTTGGCGAGAAGGCCAACCAGGATCTCCTGCGGCAGGTCCAGGAGTCCTTCCACCTGCCAAAACTGCCGGTCCGCATCGAGTGCTTCGATATCTCAACGATCCAGGGCAACCGTACCGTGGGGTCTATGGTCACTTTTGAAAATGCCCTGCCCAACAAGGACCGCTACCGGCGCTTTTCGATCAAGACAGTCGAGGGTCAAGACGATTTCGCCAGCATGCGCGAAATGCTGATGCGCCGGTATACCAAGGCCATCGCCGAAGACGACCTGCCCGATCTGGTCCTCATCGATGGCGGCAAAGGCCAACTAAACGTCGCCACGGCCGTCTTCCAGGACCTGGGCATTGAAGACTTGCCGCACCTCAGCATCGCCAAGGCGCGCGTGCAGGAAGCGGGAGGCCACAGTCCCGAACGGTTCTTCATGCCCGGCCGCATGAACGCGATACTCCTGCCGCAGTCCGGCCCGCTCGTCCAACTGTTCGCGCGAATTCGCGACGAGGCCCATCGCTTTGCCATTACCTATCATCGCAAGCAACGGGGAAAGGCAACCTTGCGCACCTCCCTCACGGCCATTCCGGGTGTCGGACCGGCGCGCGCGCGAACGCTCTTGAACACGCTCGGTTCTGTTGCCAGAATACGGGAGGCCAGTGTCGAGGAGATTGCGGCGCTGCCGGGGTTCAACCAAAAACTCGCGGAGGCAGTCCGGGCAGGACTGCACGACGCGAGTGGGTGAGCCGGATGATTTGGGTGGCCGTGCTACTTCGTGCTTTGCCCATCGAGTCCACTGAGTCCGTAGAGTCCATAGAGTCCATTGAGTCCATCCTTCGGGGCAGGAGGGAAAGGTTTAAATGATTGCATTGTGGGTCGGGGTAATTACCGCCGCCGTGGCAACGTTCTTGACGATGCTTGTCCTCTTTTACTGGAGCCTCCTGCGCTCCCTCTATCCGGAACGGCTGCGCACCACTGAAGTGACAACGCTCACCACGGGCGATATTTGGAAACTCCGCCTTTGCCGCTACCGGAAGGGACGCACCACCGGCGAGCCTGTCCTGTTGATTCATGGCGCCAGTTCCAATCAACACAATTTCACCAGTCCCGAAGGTTTTTCCCTCGTCGATTATCTCGTTGCACGCGGATACGACTGCTGGACCATCGACCTCGACCTGCGCGGCACGCGCTCTTCGGTGGCGCCCTTTGAGCAGCGTCGGACCGATGCCACGCTGGACGGCATGCTCCTCCATGATCTCCCGGCCGCCCTGCGCCACATCCGCCGCAGCACAGGCTACGCCCGCATTCACCTGGCCGGGCATTCCCTGGGCGGCATGCTCATTTATGCCTTTGTCCAGGCCTTTGGCTCGGAACAGATTGCGAGTGTGGTGACGCTGGGCACGCCCGTCGGCTTTGACGCCCTGAATCTGCGCACCCCGCGTGTCGCCCTCTTCCTGGTGAAACACTTCCCGCATCTGTGCGGCAATCTCATTCGTGGCACTGTTCCCTTCAATCTTCTCCTCCGCCGCAGCCCGCCCTACTTCCCCACGAACATTCGCAACCTTCACCCGAAGTTGCATACGGGCCATTTTATGGCGCTCATCGAGGACCCTTTGCCCTGTGTGGCGCAGGAACTGGCCTATTGGGCGGGCCACAAGATCTGGCGTATGAAGCGGGGCACGCTCGACGTGGCGCAGGGTCTCAAACATATGCGCGTTCCCATACAGGCGTTCTTCGCGCCGCGCGACCGCCTGGTGCCGGTGGCCAAAGCGAAGGAATTCTTTGACGCCCTGCCAACAGCCGACAAGGAAATGCATGTCCTCTCCCGCGAGAACGGCTGCAAGGAGGATTACAACCATTGCGACCTGGCGTTTGGGCGTTATGCGGCCCATGAAATCTACGAGCATGTGGCACTTTGGCTCGAACAGCATCGCAGTGCCCAGCGCATCAGCCAGGAAGAACTCGGCACGGATGGCGCAGATTTCCTGGCCCCCCTGGCGCCCGCGCGCAGGGCCGAGATCCTTTCCGGGCAATCGTACGCCCACTTGTCGCAAGGAAGTCTGGCAGGGATCGATGCGCCGATACCGCGCGCCGTCGAACCGATGCTGGACATGCAGGACGAAGCCCTCGATTTGATGCAGTTGGCCGTGGCGGACATGGCCCCAAGTCCGGAGCCAAAGGCGCCGCGCGCGCGAAAAACAACGGGAAGACCAGCGGGCGGGAAGGCCTCGGCAAGACGGCAGCCCGCCGGGAAGACCAAACCGCCGGCCAGTTCAGGTCCGGCGCGACCCCGGGCGGCCGTCAAAAAGGGCGTGAAGCGCGCCGTCGCGAAAGACGCCGCCCCCGCCAAAGACAGTGCCAAGCGTGGTTCGTCCGGGAAGTCAGTGGATCACTTGATCGAAGTTCCAGAACGGACGCGGCGGGCATTGAACTCCGCGGCCGCCCAACTGCGTGAATTGGACAAGCGAGGCAAGAAATGACGAATGAATGCAGTCGCGACAGCGTGCCTGCCGCATGCACGCGCCGCGGCTTTCTTCAATCGGGCCTGGTGGGTGGGGTCATGGTCTCTCGCCTCGTCTCCGCGGCCACGGCGGTGCCGAAGACTTGGCAGGCGCCTCCCGTCTGTTTCTTTTCGAAGCATCTCCAGTTCCTCGACTACACCGCACTGGCCGAGCGCTGCCGCGACTTGGGCGCCGATGGCATCGACCTGACGGTCCGGCCGAAGGGACATGTGGCGCCTGAACGCGTGGAAGAAGACCTCCCGAAAGCGTGCGAGGCCGCGCGGCAGGCCGGCATCGAGGTCGCCATGGTGACCACGCGTCTGCAGCACGCGAGAGACGCGGAGGCGGAGCGGATCCTCAAGACGGGCGCGGGCCTCGGGATCAAGTACTTCAGGATCGGGGGGCACGAGTATGCCGAAGGCCAGGAACTTCTCGCTCAGCTTGGAACGATCCAACAGGATCTTGAAGGATTGGTGAAACTGGCGGAGCAGTATGACGTGACGTTGGGCTATCACAACCATTCCGGAGGACGGAACGTCGGTGCTCCCCTGTGGGACCTGGAGCGCCTTTTCGCCGCTATTCATTCACCGCGCTTGGGCGCCAATTTCGATGTCGGCCATGCGAAGGTGGAGGGCGCCTACGGCGCCTGGCAGCTCGGCACGGAACTCCTTGCACCGCACATGAAGATGATGTCGGTGAAGGATTTCGTTTGGGACAAAGATGCCCCGTGTTGGCTGCCGCTGGGACAGGGCATTGTGCCGCTTGTGAAGATGCTCAGCATTGCCCGCGCAGCGGGCTTTCTCGGGCCAATCTCGATTCACGTGGAATACAAAGTGGGTTCAGACGAGGCCATGCTGCAGGAGATGCGGAACGCTGTTCCGGTCTTGCGCCGCGCCCTGACAGAGGCCGGCTATACTGCGTGATCGTTTCCGCGTGGCGCCCTCAAGCGATCAAGCACGGGGGTGAGGACTCGAGAATGCTCGCTCGCATTCATTCCTTGCGGTGTGGAATTTCTTGGACCAAATCTGCTGTAATTAGCCTGGTTGTGGTGCATAGGAACGCATTAATGGACACTTTTCTCGCCATCGCGGGCTGGTCTGTCTTCGTGCTCGTGGTGCTGGCTGGGCTGGTGCTGAACCTCGTGGGAATCCTCGGCAACTGGGTCATCCTTGGGGCCGCCTTAGTGGCGTTGTGGCAAACCGGCAATCTCGGGTTCTGGACCATCGCCGGCGCCGTCTTGCTGGCAGTCGTCGGAGAAGTGCTCGAGTTTCTCATGGCTGGATTCGGGACCAAGTTCTTCGGCGGCAGCAAAGGCGCCATGGTGGCCGCCTTGGTCGGGTGCCTCACCGGCGCTGTCCTGGGGACGCCCGTGATGCCCGTGATCGGCACCTTGGCGGGCGCTTGCCTGGGCGCGCTGGCGGGCGCCGCGTTGTACGAACACCTGAAACACGAAAAAGAGATCAAGGACGCGCTCTGGGCCGGACTCGGCGCGGGGCTCGGGACCATTGGCGGCAGGGTCGCCAAAGTTGGCTGCGGTATGGCCATTGTCGGGGTGGTGCTGGTCGCTGTTTTCACGGCCAAGTAATGGTAGGTGGACGGTCCGGCGTTTGATGGAATCATCGAGGGGCTGCTTGTCCGACAGGAAAGTTGAATGAATGAATCAAGGTTATCATCTACGCTGAACGACGTTTTCATCCAACCCGACCTGCGTCGGAAGCGGCTGAATGTCGAAGTGCTGGCCCCCAGCGAAGCGGCCATCCACGTTCAGGTGGAGGGCACGCCCTATTCCGTGGCCGCGCCCAATGGCCCCATTCAGCTCGACTTTCCTGAATTCACCCCTTGGACACCGGAATCGCCGGTTCTCTACCAGCTTCGCGTGACGATCACCGCCGGAGCGCCTGCCCCACGGACCCTTCTCGTGCCGTTTGGCATGCGCGAACTTACCGTCAAGGACGACGCCTTCCACCTCAACCATCGTCCATTCCAGTTGCGCGGAATTCTCTACCGGCCGCAACTTCCCGAGGCCGAAGCCGCCGGACAGCACCTGCAGGAGGCAATTTCCGTCGCGAAAGGGGCCGGTTTCAACCAGTTGGTCGTGCCGGCCCACGCGCTAAACGGTGATTTGCTCGCGCTGGCCGCCGAACACGGCATCCTGATCACCGCTTCCATCGAGTGGAACAGCGCGGCCAACAGTATTGAATCCATCAGCCCAATCGTGCGCGCCCTGCGGCCCTATACCGCCCTCGTCATGTGGCAACTTCATTGCGCCGCGGATTGTGCGCCCCCTGCGGGGGAGGTACTCGCTTCCCTGGACCCCGCGCGGGTCTGGCTATCGTTCGGCGGTGACACGAGCAGGCAAGGCGGGGCCGTGTTGCGGCCCTACCACACCGACGTGCAGCCGTGCGACGCCTACGCGGCGCCCCAACGCATGCCGGTCAGCGCCCTCGGAGAATACTTCTACCGGCAGAACGGCGCCAATCGCGGTCTGCTGTATCTTGAAGGGCTATGTTGTCCCAGTTTGCCGGACGCGCAGGTCGCTGACGCTTCTTTCCGCCAGGGATTCCTGGATCACCAACTGTATCGCGTGTTCGCAGGCGCTGAAGGTTTTGCCGCGAACACCCGCGAACTCCAAAGTGATGCGTTGCGCTTCCAGTTCGATGCGCTTCGCGCGAATGTCCGGCTCAGTGGCTACTGTCTC
>JACPGD010000149.1 GCA_016182645.1 Candidatus Hydrogenedentota bacterium
ACGCAAGAGGTGGTTGGCGTTCAAATGCTTCGAGCGTGCGCATCGTCCATCGGGCAGGACTAAAACCGGCTCTGCCAGAGATGCCCCACGCGTTGATGCAGACGATGCACATGCTGCGCATAGAGCAAATGCGCACGTGCCAGGGCCTTCGAGAGCGATTCCTCGCGCGCGGGAACCGCCACAAGGTGTATGTGGTTGGTCATCAAGCAGTACGCCAAAATGGACAAATCGTAGCGGTCAGCACTTTCCCGCAGATAGCGCAAGTAGATCCGGCGGTCATCCTCCGAAAAGAAGATATCCTGCTGGTAATTGCCCCGTTGCGTCACATGATGCGCCGCACCGGGAACCACCACTCTTGCCTGCCTTGCCATGGGTTCTGCCCTAACAGAAAGCGATTCCAAATCCAATAACCCGTGTCTGTCCCTATGTTTTCCACCTGGTTTTCCAGAGCGTGTCGTGCCGCACTCCGAAGTGCCCCATGAATCTCTTGACACAAGGTATTTAGTCTGGCATAATACCTCCATGGAAAAGATAGATGGCAACAAGCTGCGTGGACATCTCGACGCCATGGTCCTATCGGTACTCGATCAGCGTGATGCACACGGTTTCGAGATCATGCAGCAAATCGAAAAGCAGGGGTCGGGGGCCCTGCACATGAAAGAGGGCACCCTGTATCCGGCCTTGTACCGTCTTGAAGAGGCCGGACTCGTCAAAGCCCAATGGGAAGATGACACGTCATCTAGGCGCGGTCCCCGGCGGCGCATCTACCACATCACGGTCAAAGGCAAGAAAGAGTTGAACCGTCAGCGTGTAACGTGGCGGCAGTTCGTTGATGTCGTTGGGAATATTGTGGAGGCACCAAAATGACAGAGCTAAGAGTCATCGTGGAAAACGTGGTTCGTCCTGTCCGGGCGCGTATCGGTCGTAAGTTGCGTATGTGTGAGGAACTTTTGACGCACGTTACTGCGGTTTACGACGAGGAGATACAACGAGGTAGCACACATGCGGAAGCCCTCAGGCATACGCAACAAAGGTTTGGTGACAACGAGGCCATTCGGGACGACTTGCAGTCTTCTGTTCCGAGATGGGAGGCGATGAGTTTCACACAAATTGGCTGGCAGCAATGGTCATGGGGGCAGTGGGGTACACGCCGCCAAAACGAAACGAAATCTCATCAGCTGACGCGTATTGCCGTGCTCCACGGGTTTCTAAGCGCGGGACTGTATGCACTGATTCTCTTTGCGGGTCTTCCCTTTATGGGTGGCGTCTCACCAGGTCCGTACCAGGTTCCCTGGGGCATCCTCGTCTTCGGATTGCTTCAGGCGGTATCGATCTGGATGCTCCATTGGTCAGGACCGGCCCTGCTCGACAAAACCATTGAACATGAGGGCACCAACCGGCAATTCCTTTTCCGGGTGGCAGGCTTCTTCTTCATGCTATCGCACATGTTGATCTTGGGGTTGTCAGTATACCTGTTTCTGGACCCTTCCATTCCCGCCTCGACGTGGGGGTTGCTTATAGGCGCCGTGGTTGGCTTACCTGGCTTATTTGCTCCTTTGTTGGGATATCAGTTCTGGCCGGGCCGCCTGGTAGAATGGCAACATTTGCTGCTGCAAAAAAACAATGACAGGACTATCTAGCTAGGTTGGGGAAGATTCCCGGACAGAGCGTTTTGCCTGAGGTTCTTCGGGAAAACTCGGGCGAAAACTCGCGAAAACTCGGGGACAGTCACGGGTTTTGAGTTTTTCATGTTGTTTCCTCGTGCCGCAGCTTTCGCTTAACGCGCTCTTTACTCCCTTTGGGACGTCCCCCCTGGCTCGGCCGCAGGCGCCGGCCCAGCAGCGCTTCCACCCGGCCCAGAAAGGTTTCGTCGCCGAGGGGTCTTGGGGTGCCTCAGTAGCTGGCTTCTATGTGAACGGCTCCCCGTAGTCCGGTGATGTCCACATCGCCCTTTGTTGCATCGAAATTGGTGTGCGGTTGGCCGTTGACGGTCACGGATTGGATGGGTGCGGCGGCGGGATGCCGGAAGCGCACCAGGATTCTTCCCGGATCGCGCCGCAAAGCCAGAGATACGGTTGCTTCAATTCTTCGGTGATCGAGATTTGATTGATATCGGACGCCGGCCGTACCAAACGGCGTGGCCGCCTGCTGGGTCTCGAACGGCGCCTCTTGCGCGAACCAGGCGCGCGGCAGTGCCCGGCCAAGGTGCAGCAAGTCATCTTTGGCGTATACAAACATATACCGCAGCCACGAAACGGCGTTGGCTTCGTCGCTGGTTTTGAAAACGACGCGGTTCGAGTAGCCGAGCCAGGGGGAGGGGTGCTCGACCATCGCGTTGACTTCCTCGCGGTAACAGGCGCACCAGGCGTTGTAGAACATCCAGAGGAAGATCTCGGGTTCGTCGCGGTCAAGGTGCGGCAGTAGTCCGGCGAGCAGGTTCGGCTGCATGGAGATTCCGGCGCGGTGGAACCAGTTGTTTTCGAAGTCCGGAATGAAGTAACTGTAAGGCGGGCTGGCGTAGCGGTTGTCCTGGAAGTCGTCAAGGATCCATTGCGCTGCGCGGCTGTTGAAGTCGTACAACCCGCTGATCAGCAGATAGACGGCGCCTTCGAGCGTCTCGCGGATCCAGCCGAGTTCGCGGCCGCGGTGGTAGAGGCGGCTCGGGTAGTTGGGCACCCAGCGTCCGTCGCGCAAGCGGACAAGCGGCGCGTGTTGCCGCGCGGTTTCAAAGCCCCGGATCAGGTGTGCCCGATACGCGTCTGCCTCGGCGCGGACACGCGCGGCGTCCGGGTGCTGGAGCATTTCGAGGGCTTGTGCCGCGCGGTCGACCGCCCGCCAGGTGAGGCTGTTGGTGGACAGCCAATAGTGAAAGTCCGTGACGTCTTCCAGGCTGCCCGCGGGCAGGAAGCCCTTCTCCCAGCCGCGCGAATGCGGCAGCACCCCAAGCGTGTTCTTTCGTTGACGAAAGACCCAGTCCGCCCCATGAATAACCGAATCCGCCACGCCGCGGAACCATGCCTCGTCCCCCGTGAGAAAGAAGTGCTCGCACAGCGCCCACAGCACCCACCCATGATGCTGGTTGTACGATCCGTGCTCGAAGCCGCCCGCGCCGAAATACATGCCGTCATAGTCGGTGAAATTGCCGGGCTGCGGCACGGTGCCTTGGTACTTTATCCAAAGTTCCAGCCGGCGGCGCGCCTGTTCGTGCAGGCCGCGCTCGTCCAATTCATGGACGATCATGCAGGACTCGTTGCTGAAGTTGCCGTAGACAGACGTGCCCACGGACGTGTTGATCAGGCCGCTGCCGTCCGGCATCTCGATGTCCGTGACCTGCACGTGCGACAAGTGCGAAGCGTAGAGCGCGTTCAGGCGCGGTTCGGGCGTCGCCACGCGGGTGGCCGGCTCGGCAATCTTGCGCCAGTAGTTCGTGTTGTCCGCGTGCGCGTCTATAAAGTTAAGCTGTGCCAGGGCCGCGAGTTCTTCCTGCGTTTCCAGTGCGATATGAGGAATCTTGAAGACCGCTTCGCAGGTCTTGCCCGCCGCAAGTTCTGTGCGAAGCAGGATTCCACGCGGACCCGCCGCCACCTGCATCGCCGTGTCGATCGTGCAGCGCAGCACCCGTTCGCCGGGATCGACACCAGGTCCATATACACGTGTCTCGTTCGTGGCGGCAGGCTCGAAACTCAGCGGATCGTCGCCGGGCGGCGCGTGTTCATCGTCGCGCTGATCGATGCGCAGCGGCAGTTCGACCGGCACGGCGGAGGCGCCTTCATTACGGAAGCGCAACCGCACCAGGGCCACTATCGGATCGTCGCTCGCCCAGGCGCCGGTGGACATGGGAGTCAACAGCGGGACGGCGAAAACTTTCTCGTCGAGTATGAGGTCCCCCCGCGCCACGGACAGATTAAAGACATTGGCCGGTTCCGGATCGGTGTTGCGCGCCAACAGCCGCCACGCCTCGAGGCCAAAGCGGAAGTGCGTGATGCCCGTCATCCGGCAGCGCTCGGTATCGCGGCCCGGCACCCATTGGACATTGCGAGGGTAAATCCATACTTCCCCGTTGGGCCCAACGCGAAAGCGTTGCCGAGCGAGGGCGCAGCCCACGAAATAGGGCACGGCATGGGGCCGCGGCTGGCCCCGATATGCGCTCGCATATGATTGCTCGGGGTGCTCGAGTACGCGCCGGTTGAGCGTCTTTTCATGGGCTGTGTGGGCCAGATAGTCCTCACTGCTGGTGTTGTCCCCGGCCATCGTGATAATGGCGCCAAAGTCGGGAGCCCAAATGGGCCCTCCGCGTTCCAAACTGTCCAGAGAGATGGTGAACGCGTCCTGGTCCAGAGTAAAGGTGACGAGGCCATCGTCCCCGCAGTACTGGTGGGTGGGCGTCATGTGGCTCACGTCGAGTTGAAAGGCGCAGTGCGCGGCAGCTTCCACCCGGACCTCATTGCCCGCGCAATGCACCCCACTCAATGCCTCGAGATCCTCGATGACCGCGTTGTAACCGGTGACGGCGATCTTCTCCGTGCGGGCCTCGCCGCTCAGTGCGACGCGCAATTGGGTGCGCTCGGGCGGCGAGGCGGTATAGGCCCGGAGCCGCTCGATCCCTTCTGGCAGCACTCTGTCAATACGAAAGGCCACCGATCTTCGAAAACCGCCGGCATAATCGGCTTCCTCCGGAAACTCCTCGGTCAAGGGCCGAAACGTAATCCAGAACGTGTTTCGGCCGTGGCGCTCGACCGACACCGCGGCCTGCTGCCACGTGCCGTTAAAGAGGTCGTCCTGTGGAATCCAGCCGAACCCCATCGGGTCTTCCTTGGCCCGCTCTTCCACCTTGGTCTCAGGCCAATAATGCCGGCGGTAGGAGACCCCGATGCTTGCATCGGTGTTGTTGGTCAATTCCACGACGAGCCGTACGATATCGCGCGGTTCCTCGAACCAAAGTTCCTCTGCGGGAGTATTGGGCAGGGCAAAAGGCGCAATGTCAATGCGGGAAGGCTGCTCCGAACCGCGAGCCGGCCCGGTCGCGGCCGCCAAGAAGAAAACGGCCGCAAGCGGCGATAAGCAAGCGCTGAGGTATTTCATGCCGGCAATCCCCATTCCATGTTGAGCTATTCTATTCTGGCCTGACTTTCCGCACAAGAGGGATTCAGTTTGTGACTGATCGCACGCGCAGAGATCTTTCCCCCGGCTTTCCCACGGGCGCTATGGAGACCACAACACTGCGCTCTGCTTCACTGGGGTGCGAAATACTGTATCCGGCCCCGTGTGGCACAATCTCGACTGCTCCCTCGCCGGCATACCATCGTTCCGGGAGGTAGACGCAGGTGGGCGAGGCTATCTCGGGCGCTTCCAGCCACGTGCACTCGAATTCGCCCGCATCCGGATCGGTCTTGCATTGCAGCAAGCGGCCAGCGACACGCTGGGGCAGGGGTCTCTGCAAGATTTCGAGGTAAGCAGCGTTGAGCACGTATTGGCCGTACTCCCAATAGGTGTCGCCACAGAGGAGGCGCTCGAACTGGCGGGCCATGTGCCGTGCGGCGGGCAATATCTCCGGGCCGGCCGCGCCATAGGCGCCCCACTCGCCCACCAGCATAGGCATGTTCAGCCGGGCCGCGGCTTCGCCGTGATGACCGAAGATGAGGTCTACACGCTCGGGGCTGGCCAGCGCGAGATCTGCCGTGTCCACGACAATATCGTAGCCGTGTGGCGCATAGGCTTGCCGTGGGTCTCGCTCTCCGTTGGGGCCGCGCAACGGCCCAATGGCCGTGGGGATGCCCATGTTTGCGGAGACACTGGTCTCCAGGAAGAGGATGTGATTCTGATCAACGGCGCGGATGGCGTCGGCAACCCGCTGAAACATGGGCATAAGTTGCTCACGCTCGAATTGCTCGAATATCGGGCGCGCTGCATCAATGACTTGCTCGTAGAGTGCCCGTTCCTTCAGCAGGGTCATAACCTCGCTGCGTCCGGCCGGCGTGAGGTACTTCTCGACCAGCGTCTCGACGCGGACCGGCTCGCCGCCGCCGCGTTCCGTTAAGAGGGCCGCCAGCCGTGCAAGGGCCGTAAGCTGCGCCTCCACATTTCGTGAGCCGATGTTCGGTTCATTAAGGAGGTCGTAGCCGATCACCGCCGGATGGTCCGCGAAGCGCTCGGCGACGTGCCGCCAGGCGCGGGCAAAGTGGTCCTGCACGCCCACACCGTCGGCACAGGCGGCGTTCTTCCAGAAATTATCGAATGCATGTTGCACGGCGGGACTGGTCATGTAGGCATCGCTCCAGACGGTGCCCGGCGCCACATGGGGTTGATGGTCGCTGAGGGTGGCCCAGGCGGTGGCACCATCGGAATAGAGCACGCTGAACAGGTCCTGGTGCATATCAAGGAGCACGTACAATCCGGCATCCGCCGCCCAGGCGACGCGTTCTTCGACCTTATCGAGGTAGTGTTCGTCGAACTGGCCGGGCGATGGCTCGATGCCGTCCCACAGGATCCCGAGGCGGACGCAGTTCATGCCCCATTCCCGCATCTGTTGAAACTCCTTGGGACCATGCCAGCTTTGATAGTTGGACTTCGGGTCCTTGCTGATGACGTTCAGGCCGTGGAGCAGGACCTGCCGGCCTGCGGCGTCCAGGAATCGCGTGTCCGCGACGGTGACGAACTTGTGATGCGTCTCGTCTTGTGGCGGAGAGGCCGGGGTTGCGTGCCCAGCGATTTGAAGCGGCGCCACGCGAAGCACAACTTCCTGGCCGGCATCCAGGCGCACGGGCAGCCCTTGCGCCAACTGTCCGCCGCAGACTTCCTCCGTCTCGTTGTTCCGCTCGACACGGTAGAGCGCGTCGCCCTCGACCGTGAACCATTCCGGAAACTCGTTCAGGCGCGGATAATTTACGGACATGTTGAAGTACAACCGGTGCCGCGGCCGGTCGAAACGTAGGATTCCCTCCCATGGTTGCGCCGCCTGAAGCACCAGCTTCACGCCGCTGCCGTCCGCTGCCGCGCCCAGCTTTACATCATCCCGCCATGGTTCGATCCACGCGCCCTGTGATTTCATGAGTGCGTACATCAGCGCCGTGCGCACGTAATTGCCGTCGCCATACCAGTCTTCGATGATGCCGTCTTCGCGCTGGCGTTTCAGGAAGCGCGCCACGCACGTGTCGAGCACCTCGAAATAGCGGGCATCCGGCAGCCGGTTTAAGAAGACGATGGCGCTTTCGAGCGCGTCAGAATAGGCATTCGATCCATACTTGCGCCCGCTGCCCGCAGGGTCGTCGAGATATTCTGGCTTGCTTGTCACCGCGGCAAGTGCGCGCTTGACCGCCTCCAGAAACCGCGCCTCCTCCGTGATCACCCATGCGGTGTACACCCCGTTGAAGAGATAGCCCCAGCAATGCGCGTGGCGTGCATCGAGCACGTGATGATCGGCCCAGGAAACGCGCGAATACCAGACCCCGTCCTCGTTGAGGCCGATGTCCAACAGCAAATGCACGAGCTTGGACAACGACTCGGCCATCGTGCCCGCCGAAGGGTGGTGCTTCAGCTTCAGATACAGCACCAATTCCGAGAGGCCCCCCACGATTTCGTTGCCGTGGTCCGCGAAGTTGAAGAACTCGCTGGCGGGACGCCCCTGTTGCAGGTCCCAGGTCTGCGGCGGCAACCCATTGGATTTTGGGATGACTTCCTCAAAATAAAAGCGCGCGATGGCAAGGGCCTGATCGATGTAACGTGAATCATTTGTCAGATAGGCCAGCCGCGTGAAAACCTGGAGCAGTTCGCCATTCACCTCGCTGCTCAGCGAAGGTAGCGGGCCAAAGGGCCCCTCATATGGCGCTTTCGCGATGAGGTCGTCCGCGATGCCCGCCATCCGCTCGAACCAGGCCGTCCGCCCAAGCAGTTCCGTCAGCGGCAACAAGCCGTCCTTGGCATACTCGCTCGAGCCAAAGATGATCCGGTCCATGTTTATGTCTGGATATTGAAATCCGCCGCCGGCCAGCACATTGTCGGAAAGCCGGCCCACGCGCATCGAGTGCCTGATCTCCGCCGCCAGCAACTCGTGCATGTCCTTTTCATAAAGGGGCCGTTCGGTGTAGTAGGCGGCCATCACCAGAAAGGGATACAAATCCGCGGCGGAATCCTGCACATACCACGTCGTGTCTCCGCCTTTGCGTGGGAGCAGACCGGTCACTGCGTCGCGCCGCTGCAAATACGCACGCAGTACCGCGCGGCTGCGCACCAGTGCTTCCTGGGCTTGGTCGCCATTCCGGCGCGCCGCATCCGCCAGCACGTCCTGCGCCGCACCCGTGGCGCTATAGCCGAAGAGCACGAACATACAGGCGAATTGCTTCAACATAACCTGTCCTCCCTCAGTATTTCCCCCCTGTCCCCACAGCAGCTTTTACTGGGCCCGCGCCTGGAGAATGAGCGTTTCCCCAAAAAGCACGGGGACCGAATGCATCGTTCGAAGGACCTCCGCCGTCACCCGTGCGTGTCGAGCGCCTTCCACTTCGCGCGCAAAAGCCAGGCACGCGGTCGCGTAGGTCAACGGAGTCAGCGGCGCATACATCCAACTGATCCCCTTGATGCGGTTGGTATGCACTTGTTCAATCCGCAGGGCGCTCGTGTGAAACATATAGCGGAGTTCAGGGTATGACAGCATGTTGATGTGGTGCCGCGGCTGCGGGTGTGTCTCGTCGAGCGGGTGCTTACACTTATTGTGAAAGCCGGTGAGGAACCAGCGCCAGCGTGAACGCAACGAGCTGATGTTGGGTGTCGTCAGAATCAGCACCCCACCGGGGCGGAGTACGCGCCGGCACTCGCGCACGAAGTCAAAAGGGCGGGTCAGGTGCTCGATGCCCTCGATGGACACCACGGCGTCGAAGGACCCATCCTCAAACGGCAGTACTTCGTTCATGTTCGCCTCGCGCAGGCATTCCTGGGGCGCGGCGGGATGCGGTACCAGATCTGCCCCCGTGACCTGATAACCCGCGTCGCGCAGGCGCCACGTGAAGGCGCCTGAACCACAGGGAATGTCCAGCACGGCCCCGTGCGGACACACCTGATGCAACAGCGTAAAGGCTTGAGCATGCGTATTTTGCGACGCTGCCTCGCGCGAGACCGGCGAACATTTGTCCTGTCTGACAGAGGAAGACACCAGTGCAAAACCTCAAAGGACAACGGGGCAGGATGCCCCGGCTACGGCGTATTGTGGCAGGTTTTCCAGCTGCGATGCACGGCAGGTCCTTCAAGGGCCTAAAGTTGCGCATTAAGACATATCCTCAATGCCTCGAACGCTTTGCCCAGCTTCCGCGCTGCGTAGCATGGATCGAGGAATTGCGGATTGCGAAAACGTCTGAACGCGGGGGTGCGGATTCTGCGAGCGTGTGAAATGGTATGTGGCCTCAAGATCCCCTCAATGAATCAGACCAGGGGCCGCATGAACTCGACGCTTTGGCGGATGTTCTGGTCGGCGCCGTAGCACTCGAGGGAGACGACGCCGTCCCAGTTTGTTTCTTTGAGAAACGCGAGGCATTTGCGGATGTTGCCGGCGTTGACGCCGCCGCCGATGGGCACTTCGCTGCAGGCGATGCCGGTCTCTTCGCCGCGCGCGGCGGCGGCAAGGCCTGCGCTGACGTCCTTGATGTGGCAGTGGGAGACATAGGCGCGCAATTCTTTCAGGTACTCGAGCGGGTCGTGGCCGGCGATGAAGGAGTTGCCGGTGTCGAAGTTGCAGCGGAGCCATTCGGAGTCGAAGTGCTGAAAGAGCTTGAGCATGAATTCGCCGTCGTTGGTGTAGGGCCCGTGAGGCTCGACGTTGATGACGATCCCGTAGTCTTCCGCCCAGGAGAGCACCTGCCGGTAATTGTCGCAGGTAATGCGAAAGACCTCGTCGCGGTCAAGGCCCGCAATCTTGAAAGCGCCATCCGTGGTGTCAACCATGGGGCAGTCGAGTTCGGCGGCGAAGCGGATGCATTGCCGGACATACTGGACCCCATAGGCGGAGCCGTCTGGGCCCATCATGGGGTAGGCACCGTCGATCTGCGAGATCTTCAGCCCGCGCTCATCGCAGTACCGCTTGAGCGCGCGTGGATTCGACTCGAGCGAAATGCCCGGTTCATAGCCCATGGCCTGGATAAAGTACTGGCCATGGATCGCGGCGAATTCGAGGTGCTTGAGGCCGTACTTGACGGCGGTTTCCGCCGCCTGCGCGAACCCCCCGCTCAACGGGCGCCAGTTGTCCGTGTGCATGCCCAGCTCGATCATGGTTCCCCTCCTTGTTCGTTCCAACCCAATTGATGGCGGGGGCGGGATTCGGACGCACGGCTTGCGAGTTGTGAGTGTTCCCCCGGCCCCTCTTCGCAAGTGTACCTGCGAGTCTAATCCCCGAGGCGGCAAGGCCGCAACCACGGGCCTCATTGAAGAAGATCCAACCCCGGCCTTGCCGGCCCCACCAAGGCGAACGACCATGCCGGGCGCGCCTGTGGCGGGGCGGCCACCAGTTCCACATCGAAGCGCTGCGCGTCCAGCACGCCGATGGCCCCAATGACAGGGCGGGGGAGGCCCGCCAAGTCCTGCGGCACGGCGGTATTGGGCGAGGCGGCCCGAGAAAAGTGCACAAAGTCAGCCGCATGGTACACCACGTGCATCTCCGGGTTCAGCCCGGCCCGCTTCTGCAACATGTTCTCCGAGCCGACAAAGACCAGATCCGCCTGGCGTGTCAAGGCTTCCTCGATCCACGCCAGGACCTCCTTGCCGCTCCGGTCGGGGACATAGCTCGCCCACTCATCGCAAATATCATAGAGCGTGAGGCGCCGGGGCAGGTGTGGCACGGCCTTGCCATGGAGCGGCGAGAAGTTCCAGAGGATGGGCCGGTGGATGCCCAGCTTCCGCATCTGCTTGCCCACCAGGCGGGCGAGACGGCGTCCATTCAGCCGGAGCGTCGCCTTGGCCAGGCTGAGCGGCAGCCGGCCCACGGGCAGGAAGCAGTGCGGTGGATGGTAGACGAACAGGTTGGGCCGTACCTCCTGGAGCCGCAGCCCCTGCCAGACGCCGGCCCCCTGGGGATCGGGCGGCTTGAGTCCATAGAGAAAGGAGCGCGGCTGGTCCACGAAAAGGATTCGGTTCTGGGGCGCCAGGCGCGACATGAGCTGCTGCGGGGTGCTCCAGCTTGCGTGCCAATCCGCGTAGGTGAACGCTAGAATGTCATAGCCTTGCAGCGCCACGACGCCACCCTTCCTCTCCACTCCGCGGTTGCCTTTCTGGCTCCCTCATCAGGGTGCCAGCCTATACCAGGATCCTACCCAGAGGCAAACGGCCCCGCGCGAAACAAGGGGGAATCGCTTGACACAGTCTGCGACATCCGCAGGATTCATAGGCTGCGGTACGGGAGTGCGGTTGCGAAACAAGGGGTACTCTCTTGACAATAATGAATTAAATATTCAATAGTCTTAAATCAAAGACAGCCGAAGTCATTCACTTGAGCCTCGATCTGAGGAAGAAAGTTGTGGGAGCGGCAAAGTATCACCGAAGTACATCGTGCGATTTCAGCTCCTTGGTGATGGCCCGGGTAAAGAGGATGCAGTCCTCGGGGAAAAGGTGTGATCCCTCGGCGCATTCAATTCCCTGAAGCTCCGGGATGTCTTCGCTGTGTAGGGCCAAAGCGCTGGTACGCGAGACAATGATGTCCCAATAGCGGGCGCGTGGCATGAGCGCTTCCTGGGCTTGCTGGTAGGCGCCGCTGGTGGGCGGAAAGAGGAACACCACGCGGCCACCACGCGCCTGAATGCGGCGGACCCAGCCGTCAACGGTATCGAGCCCGGCTGGCCACGCTCTGGCGCCTGGCAGCTTCAAATACGCGGGATAGTTCTGAATGACATCTTCCAGGCGGTGCCGAGTGTGCCACGCAATGTCAACCTTCCTGTAGTTCACTTCCTGGATTCTGTCCGGATGCATGAGAATGAATTGCGGTGCGAGCCGGCCCTGAAGCAATTGAGGGAGGGCTTGTTGGAGCAGCAGGTCCGGAAGCAGAATGGTCAGGCGCAGTTGCAGCATTGACTTAAGCCTTCGGGCGCTGCGCGTCAAAGGGTTCCACTGCGTGTAATAGAAATCCAGATAGGGTTTCTGCTGATCCCAAGTTTCAGGAATGAAACTGGGCGCGGTCACTTCGCATAGCAAGACGCCGGAAAAACTAGTGTTCAAGGCAATGTCCCGCAAGGTACCGAGGCAATGCTTCCCATCAATGGCGAGCTGAATATGCGCCCAGTCGGGCGCGAGTTCACGAAAAGTTGCAGGGACGAAGGACTGCAACATGCGCGACCGGCCCAGAAGCACGAGGGTTTTCGGGGGCGCGCCTTCGACGCGGTCCCTCTGCAAAGCCCACAAGGCGGGCTCGTCTGTAACGGATGGTTGGAAGCCGCGCGCGCGCCAGAAGACTTCGAGGGCAGCCAAAACACAGACTGTGAGTACCAGCCCGAAGAGCCATTGTTTCGGGGGTGGCATGGCCGGGAGGCGTTTGTTCGCATTGGGCGGAAGCGCGTGCCGCGGACTATTCTGGGGGGCGTCATTGGGCAGAGTTTGCGGAGTCATGCGGAGTTCCGCCTCGTCTCCAGCAAGCAGACGCCTAGAATTGAAAATAGATGAACGCACGATTGTCCCCTCCCATGGTAATCATGGCGATGAGCATTCCGGCCAGCAGCGCACTGCGCACGTACCAGGGGAGCCAGTTCGCCGCTTCCTCCACACTCTTGTCCCGCAAGGTGAAATGAAGCGCGAGGATTCCGCAAGTCAAACCGCACACGAGCGCGAGTTCCAAGGGTGTCACCAAGTGATCTTCATGTCCGCCCGCCCCGGCCATGCCGCGCAGGATGGTCCAGGCATCCGAAAAGCTGCGCGCGCGAAAGAAGATCCACGTGATACACACGCAGGCGTAGGTCAGGAGGGCGAGGCCAAACCGGCAGGGCAGCGACGCGAAGCATCGGGGTGCATGAACGTGTTCCCGGAGCAACCGTTCCAGGGCCAGGAGGGCGCCATGCAGCGCGCCCCAGGCCACGAAGGTCCAGGCGGCCCCATGCCAGAGCCCGCCGAGCAGCATGGTGGCGATCAGATTGACATAGGTGCGGAGCTTGCCACTGCGGTTGCCACCGAGGGAAATGTAGAGATAATCGCGCAACCAAGTGGAGAGGCTGATATGCCAGCGGCGCCAGAAGTCTGAGAAGCCTATTGCGGCGTAAGGGAAGTGGAAGTTGTCCTGGAGCATGAAGCCCAGACACAGCGCCACACCGATGGCACAGGTCGAGTACCCCGCGAAATCACAGAAGATCTGGCCTGAGAAAGCCAGGGTGCCCACCCATGCGTCCCGCGCCGACACCAGCACGGGCGCTTCATAGACCTTGTCGGCGATGGGGGCGAAGAGGGCATCGGCGATGACGGTTTTTTCAAAGAGGCCGAGAATGAGCAGGCTGGCGCCCCAGGAGAATTGGGCAGCGGAGGCGCGGCGCGGGGCGAGACACTGCGGCAGGAAATCAACAGCGCGGACGATCGGTCCGGCGACAAGTTGGGGGAAAAAAGTCACATACAGCGCAAAATCCAGGGGAGATCTCCAGGGCTTCATGTTCCCTTTGTAGACGTCGAGCGTGTAGGAGAGCGTCTGGAATGTGTAGAACGAGATGCCCACCGGCAAAACAATGTCCGGCGCCGCGGGGTGATAGTCAACGCCCATGAGTTGCAGCGCGGCCGTGAAGTTTTCGAGCAGGAAGCCGCCATATTTGAAAGAGCCCAACAGGCCGAAGTTAGCGAGTAAAGACAGGCCCAGCCAAGCGTGCTTTCGCCTCCCGGCGGCAGCGGCAATTCCCCGGGCCGCGAACCAGTCCACGAGCGTCGAGATCCAGAGCAGGATCACGAAGGGCGGGTTCCACGCCGCGTAAAACAAATAAGAAGCGATGAGCAGATTTAGTTTCTTGAGTGTCCAGGGCAAAGGCAAGAGATGCAGCAGCAACACGCCGCCAAAGAAGATAATAAACGTCAGCGAATTAAAAAGCATCGAGATGGCCCTGAAAAGCACGCCGCAGGAAAGAAGGAAAGGGAGGCTTGCGCACAAGCCCAAGGGAAAGATTCGTCCACCCGCCGCAGGCCGCGGCTAGGCAAGCATTGGGGTGAAGGTCATGGCGGGCAGGCGGATTTCAGGCGAGGGCGAGGTTGGTAGAGTTCGGCGAGAGGATTTGACGTTGCAGTGAAGCGGAAGAAGTGTCTTCGCGCCTGACAAGGGGGCTTCAGAAGACCCTTCACGCTGTCGAGGAGATGGGAAACTTGAGCCACCCGAACGGAAGGCCGTCGCACACGCACACGCAAGGGCTGCCGTGCGCGGACGACAGACTTGCGCGGCGGCAGGCCGCTAGTCTTGACGTTGCGCCAGTATTGTCGTGATTTCGTGAGGCATTTCATAGGATTGATCAACGGCTCAAGGCATGTTCGATTTGATTCTAAGGATGCAGAACGATTCGATCAAGCTTGCGGCATTTTGCGGAGTCAGTGTGGTGAAGGCTTTCTAGTTACCCCACAGTCGAACGTCATCGACATGGAAACCGGGGAACTGGTTCTTTTGAGCGGTTACCGTGCGGAATTGGAGTCGAAACTTGACATCGGGGGCCGTTCCAGCCAGGGAGGAAATGTTCACCATTCCCGTTTGCCAGCCGCCGTCCGTGTCCAAGAGCGTGGTAGCGGCGCTGTTGGGATTGTTGTGGGCGATGTTGGTCCAGGGGCCGCCATTTGTAGACATGGCCACAGCGGCGAGGTCGGCGTAATTGGCTGCTCCCTGGGTCTTCAATGCGTAACGGAATGTCAGAAAGAGGGGCGCCTGCATTCCGCGCAGGGGAATGGGGTTCAGGACCATAACACCGGCGGTGTTGCCGGCATCGTAATCACAGAAGGCCGGACGGCCATAATAGAGGACGTGAGGGGCGGAGTAGACGCCGGGCGGCGCGCAGGTATCGCCGACATTCCAGAGGCCGGGTCCGGCGCCAAAATTGTTAATGAGCGTGAAGGTCTGCGTGGTGGGTGCAAAGTCTTCGAGAAAGACCGGCCTGGCCGGGGGCAGCGTGGCGAGCAGGCGGACGTTGTCGACGAAGTAACCGGGATAGAGGTTCAGTTGGTCATCGACCGTCTTGAATCCGAAGCGAAGCTTCACCTGGCTTCCGGCGAAGGCGGAAAGATCGATCCGGGCGTGCCGCCAACCAGCCGAGGGATCGTTGAGCAAGGTTCTATTGGGCGCCGGGTTGTTGTGGGCAATGACTTGCCAAGGCGCGTTGTCGACCGAGATGGCGGCATTGGCCATGTCGGCATAGTGCGGCGTGCCCTGCGTTACGAGCAGATAGTCAAAAGCCAGGATGACGGGCGCCACCATGCCGGCGAGGCTGATGGGCCCCGTGTACACGATGCCGTCGGTGTTGCCGGCGTCAAAGTCGCATTCAGCATCGCGGCCATAGTACAACGCCGTATTGCCTGCGCCGAGATCCGCCGCTTGACATGCGTCACTCAGATGCCAGAGTCCAGCGCCGGTGAACTGGCCATTGAGGATGGTGAACTGGCCCAGTCCCTGCTCGAAGTCCTCGTCAATAAGTCTGGCGACACGATTCATTTCGCGAATGACGGCGAAGTTGTCGGGATAAAGGCCTTGATTGTTGTCCTTCAGGGCGTTCTCGGTGGAGAACCGGATGCGGACTTGGATCAACGCGCCCGCGTACGCGCCAAGTTCGGCGGAGAACGTGCGCCAGCCCACACTCGGGTCGCGCAGGCCGACGCCCGCAGCGCCGGCATTGTTCGACCCGATATTCTCAAAGGGCCCGCCGTTGCGCGAGACAGCTACCCCCACTTTGTCAGCATAGTGGCCTGTACCCTGTGTTTCGAGGAAGTATTGGAAACGGAGCGAGATCGGTCCTTCCACCGCGGCGAGGTCTATCGGCGGCGAGTAGACGGCGCCCGAAGTATTGCCAGCGTCATAGTCGCATGCGCCGTCCTGACCGTAATAGAGGGCAAAGCCGTTCAGGGCCTGGCAGGCGGTGTTTGTGCGATGCCAGAGGCCGTTGCCGGGGGGAAACGCATTGTCGATGACAAAGCCGCCGGTGTCTTGCTCGAAGTCTTCGAAGAACAGCGTTTCGTTGTTGCCGCCGGTCAGGGCCTCGGCGCGCGCTTCGGCCGTCACGAGTGCTTTGCTGCCGTTCGCCGTCAAGGTATAGGTGGTGGCCGTCTCCGGCGAAACTTCCAGCGAACCGTCTGGAGCGACAGCGCCAATCCCGGGCTGGATATCGACGCTTGTGGCCCCGGCGGTCTCCCAAGCGAGGGTATAGCGGCTGCGCGTGCGCTGTTCGAGCAACGGCCAGAGCGCTTCGTACCAGCGTTCGGCCAGTTGTGCATCCCCGGCGGCATTGGGATGGAGGCCATCGCTTGTGAGGTACTGGGGGTAGAATCGGAGGTATTGATCCACCATCACCACGGGGGAAGTGAGTGTGTTTTTATTGCGGACAATGCCTGGTATGATTGTATTGAACGCGGCGATGCCTGGGGCCATCGGGTCGCCATTCATGTCGTTGAAATTGGCATCGATGATCTCGGCCAGGAGAATGATGGCATCAGGGGTGTGCGTACGGATGATGTCAATGATGGAATTCAGGTTGTAGATACTATTTTCGAGAGGCAACCGCTGATATACGTCGTTCGTTCCGAGGTGGATGAGCACAACATCCGGCAGATGAGTGCCGGCCCATTCATCCATGTAGTTGCGGACGTTGTCAGTACGCCAGCCGCTGTGCCCTTCGTGGTCCACGTCAAAGTCCGGATAGAGGGGCGGCCCGCCATTGGCGATCGTTTCGCCGCCCACAAAGTCCACGTTGTAGCCTGCCGCCGTCAGGAACTGCCACAAGCGCCGGCGATAACTCGAACGGTCGCTGTAAGAGGCCGTGATGGAGTCCCCCAGACACATGATCTTGATGGGAGTGGTGTCGATGATCGGAGTAGCGGTAAAGCTCTCGATGGACGGGGCCGCAGGAACGCTCGTCATGACACCCACAACCGCATTGAGTGCAGTGATTGGGTGAGACATGGCACTCGCCGGGAGCGCCACGAGCATGCCGGCCAGCGCCGGGATCAAGGTCCCACGGATGACCGTGGCACAGATATGAGAGGACACACAACCCACGACTCATCTCACCGGCCAGTAACCAAGACGCGGAGTCTCAAGCCCCGCTGTTCCATGCCTGCATCCCTATTGGGATACACGTTACTTCAAAGATACCACAAGTCGCGCACTCGACAACGGAGCGCGATAGCCTCGCCCTTCGCTCTTGCGACTTGGCAGCAGATGATCGCTACACTCCCCGCTCTTGGCAACGACCAAGCCTCTGTTCGGAGTGTGATAATCACCTTGATCAACGATCCGGCTTGGCCAATACGCCCTGCGCGATTTCTTGACTGAACGCACTATCTTGCATACAGTATCCATGCGCAGATGAGGGTAAGAAGCATGCAATAGGGCTGTTTTGAATCGAAAAAGGGAAGTTGGCAGGCAGAATAGTAACTACGTTCCTGATATGGTGTTATTTCTGTTGCAAGGAAATCAAACGTGTCCGAACCAGAGATGCCTCAGAGGCTTGGCCGATATGAGATACTAAAGAAACTTGGCCGCGGTGCGATGGGTATCGTCTACGAAGGACGCGATCCCAACATTGGGCGTCGTGTCGCAATAAAAACCGCGCGGCGTGACCTTATGGAGGCTGCGGGGATTGCCGATGAAATGAAGCAGCGCTTTTTGCGCGAAGCACAGGTGGCTGGGGCGCTCAGCCACCCCAATATCATTACCATCTACGATGCTGACGAAGAAGATGGTATCGCGTATATCGCCATGGAATTCCTTGAGGGGGGGAATCTGCAAGATCTTATTGATGCGCAGGAAAGGCTGAGTCCGCAGAAAATCGTCAAGATTGGCGCCATGCTCTGTAAGGCACTGTCCGTGGTTCACGCGCAGGGCATTATCCACCGCGACATCAAGCCAGCAAACATCTTGACTGTCAAGGGGGACATTAAGCTCACCGATTTTGGCATCGCGCATGTTAGCAACTCAAGCCTGACGCACACGGGAGCAAGAATCGGTACGCCAGCGTATATGAGCCCAGAACAAATTCAGGGGATTACCGCAGACCGCCGTTCGGACTTGTTCAGTGTAGCGGTTGTCCTCTATGAGCTCCTCACCGGAGAAAAGCCGTTCTCAGGCGAATCCTTTGCTGCCGTCTCACACAACATACTATACAGCCACCCTGTTCCGCCGCACACGCTGAACGTAAACGTGGGAGAATTTCTGAGCAATGTGGTGTTGAAGGCGTTGAGCAAGGACCCGGCCCAACGTTTCGAGGACGGCGAAGTCATGGCGGCCGCGCTGGAAGGATGCCTCAAGGATTCACCAGACCCCATGGTGCTGGAGAGTCGCCGGAGCAAAGAATCGACGACTTATGGCATGTCTCCATTCAGTGTCCACACACCGTCTGATCCGGCGGCGACAAGATGCTCACCCTTTGTTAGGGTGGATGAAGATTTCTATCTTTTTGGCCCCCCCTTGCCTTTTCCTTCGCGCCAGGAGTACTTCGATGGCCTCGTGCCCGCGTTTTCCGTCGAGGCCGAAGTGCAAGAACGCCTTAAGGCACATGGCTGGGCATTCCTCCAGGGTGTGGCCTCTGTCGGCAAAACTACTCTTGCACTGCGTATTGCGACCACCCCAGAGCAACGTACGCACGCGGTCTACTACCTTGATCTTGCCAAAGTGGCGGACTACGACCCTGACGCGAAGGCGCTTCCTGCGCTGCGCCTGTTGGCACATCCTTCGACATTGCTGATCCTCGACAATGTCAATCACGATCCGGAATTTGCACGGGCACTTTGGGACGAGTGGAGGTTTCGACCGCCCGGCAGCCGGTTGTTGCTGATTGCCACGCAGACGGAACACACCGCGATCACTACACCGTCTCAAGGACTGGAGTTTTTTGAGAGTCATGCAATAAATCCAGCCGTCAATCTGCGCCCAACGGCTCGGGACTTGGGACACATTGTGAAATTCCTTCGGCGCGCGGTCAATCCAGGAGCCCCTCCTCTTGAAGATCCACCGGAGCAGGCATTGCAGCGATGGCACAAGGACTTTGGAGGGACCCTTGGTGCCTTTTGCTTTGCCGCTCTTGGCTCCTTACGGAGGTTTCAGAAACGGCAGTGGGAATTACCTGTCGAAGCCGCAGCCGGTTGGGTCTGGAAGAAGTGGCTCAAGGATTTGGATACCGAGAACCATGAGAACGTGCGCTGCCTTGCCGTCTTCGGAGCACAAGAACTCGAATTGGAAGTCCAGGACGAGGCGCTTCCTCACCCTGGCAGGATCGAGCAACTGTTGAAGTTGGGACTCGTTGCAGATTCTAGATATGGAGATCTTCGCCAATCCCAACGGTTCAGTCTTCGCGAACCAGAGTGGGGCCGACTAATCCTCGCGGCGCAACGTCAGCACATCGATGAAGAGCAAGTCCTTCTCGGCACTGCGGTTCGACATTTGGTGATGGCAGCAGCCTTGAGCGCGCGTCTGCAGCGCGCGCGACGTATTGAGTGCTTCGTGCGTCTCTGGGGTCACTTGGCAGACAATGCAGATGTGGTTACTAAGCAAGTCTCCCATCTGCCTCTGTCAATCTTTCAGTCTTTGATAAAGGCGGCGAGAACTAGCGGACAGAATCGCCTGGCTGACAAATTCTGGGAGGCAATTGAAGAGGAACCCCACAAGCTCGTCGCCCGCGCCTGGGAGACGCCATTGGACCTCGTGGGCTCGTTTCTCAATACGGCCACACGCCACGGACGCGACACCTCCAAGCTCTGGAAAGCGTTGGAAAGGGGACCCGAAAAACTCGCCGCCCGCGCCTGGGAGACGCCATTGGACGGCGTGGGCTCGTTTCTCGACACGGCGAAGCGGCACGGACGGGACATGG
>JACPGD010000150.1 GCA_016182645.1 Candidatus Hydrogenedentota bacterium
TCACGCCCACGGGCGACCAGCAGCTTATCGTGACAGAGTCCCCCGCACGCTGGCGCGAGGAGTTCCCGAGCGCGCTGGTGGTGGACCCGCAGCTTGAGATCCTCCCGGAGAATGCGACCTATGATGACATCATCGTGAACGGTCCCTCGCTTGCTCTGGTGCAGGCCCTTGCGCCGCGCCTCAACAAGAAAGGCATCATGTTCCTGCTCGGGCCGCCGCGCGACGGCGGTTTGATATCGCTGGACGTCGGCGGCATTCATTATGAGGACAAGCGGTTCTTCGGCGGCGGCGATACCCTCGAGGCGGTGGCCGAAGCCAACCGCCGCAACGACCTCAAGCCGGGCGGCGCGGCCTTATTCATTGGCGCGGGCGGGCCGATGGGCCAGATGCATGTCCAGCGTGCCCTCGAGAAAGCGGATGGTCCGAAGCGTGTCGTGGTGACCGATCTTGACCGCGGTCGGCTCAATCATATCGTGCACCTGTTCCAACCGATCGCGGACGCCCGCGGCGCGGAGTTGATCACGCTGGCATCGTCGGAGTTCGGCAGTCCGGCCGAAATGGACGTCCAGATCCAGGAACTGGCGCCCAACGGCTATGACGATATTGTCATTCTCGCGCCGGTCGCCGCGCTGGTTTCGAACAGCATGAAGTTCGCGGCGCCGCAATGTTTTGTCAACGTGTTTGCGGGGCTGGTCGTCGGCACGAAGGCCGACATTCCCCTGGCGGCCTTGTGCAACGGCGTCAAGATCATCGGATCGAGCGGCTCGCGCATTAAAGACCTCGCGCGCATCCTTGAACTCGTCGAAGGCGGGGAACTCGACACCAACCGAAGCGTGGCGGCCATTGGTGGTTTGAATGCCGCGCGCGACGGCCTCCAAGCAGTGAAGGAAGCACGCTTTCCGGGCAAGACCGTCATCTACACGCAGATTCCGGATTTGCCGTTGATGTCTCTTAAAGAGGTTTCTGAAAAACTGCCAGAAATAAAAGGCAAACTCAGCCCGGAAGGCGCCTGGACCAAGGACGCGGAGGAAGCACTACTCGAAACACGTCTGCCCTGACTGACTTCGTAGCGTCCGGCTTCCGTGCCGGACGCAATGACGCAGCACTGGCCAGACTCTACGCAAGTTCGAGCTTTGGCAACAATTCGGGCGTGTACCGCGGCTTCGCGTCCGGCACAGAGGCCGGACGCTACGAAATGGTGGGCTTCTGGTAGACTAATACCAGATAACGCCTTAGTTTCGGGGGCGGCCCATGAAGCCTCAATTCTTTCCTCGTGTGTCATTGCCGTTGCTTGGGTTCCCGGCCGCTCTGGCCGGCTGCTCGGCCTTCGGCTCTCCCCTGGTGGCTTCGACGATGCTGCACTTGCTCTTTGGCAGCGCACTGATGGGCGTCTGTCAAGGCATCTTGCTTGCCTGGTGGATGAGGCTTCCGGAACGCCGCACCATCTATCTCTTCATTGGCGTAAACTACCTGTGTTCATGGGTGGGCTGGATTGGGACCTATGCCTTTGCGCGTGTCCTTCCCACGACGATCTATTCGTTCTGGTCGTATCTGCCGCTTATCGTCGCCTTCGCCTATTTGCTGACGCTCGCGCTCGCGTGGCCATTTGTCGCCGTAGCGTTGAGCGAAATACACGGGAGAAAGTTGAAAAGCTTCTCCGCCACGGTCTTGTTGCAAACCGTCAGTTTCGCGGTGATCGTGGCTTGGTACTGGAGCGGCAGCGATTTTTCGTTGCTCGAGGACACGCATCAGGTTCCGATCTCCGCCATCGGCGCCACCAGTCCGGCCCGGGTCTTCTACATCGCACCAGGCGGGCATGAAGTCTTGACACAAAGCATGTCGGGCGCGCCAGAGCTGGTATACCGGGCGCCGGGAGTCATCGCGTCCCTTGAAGTGCGGCGCAATCGCGAGCGGCCGGGCCGATGGGACCTTGTGGCCATTCTGGCCACGGGACGCATCGATAATCCCGAAGTAGACGTGGTGCGTCCCGCATTCCTGTCCCCCCTGGAACAACCCATCTACGTCAACGGGCAAAGCGTCGAAGACCTGACGACATTGTATCGCGGCGATAGCGTGGTGGCCGGTCTGGGTGTACCGGACTATGAGGGGTGGCGATTCGATTCCGGGGCCTATTTCGTATCTGGCTGGAAGGAGGAAGACCCGGGAAGCCGGTTCCTTTGGAGCATGAACAGTCCGGCAGCGCTATGGGGCCTCTCTCGCCTGACGTATCTCCCGGGCGGCTTCCTGATAATCTGCCTCCAGGACGAACAGATTTGCCTGCTGGATCTCGCCACGCGGAATCTTGCGCTGGTTGCGCATGGACGTTCGCCTGTTGTCGTTCTCGAGTCCGCTCAGTCGCTCTCCGGCGGAATCACTTCCAATTCATAAGCGGCGACAATGCGGTTCTTGCCAATCTGTTTCGCCTTGTAAAGTGCTTGGTCCGCCTTCTTCATGAGATCTGGGGCGGTCTTCGCGTGTGCGGGAGAAGCGGCGACACCACCGCTGATAGTCACCACGTTTGGGACCGCGTCATTCCGGGTGCCGGCGACCCGCTCCCGAATACGCTCGGCCACCCGCACCGCCTGCGAGACGGCCGTTCCGGGCAGCAGCACGGCAAACTCCTCGCCCCCATATCGGGACACCGTGTCCATGGCGCGCACGCTCTCCGAGATTGCCGCGGCCACCGCCCGCAACACGGCGTCGCCCGCGGGGTGCCCGTGGCGGTCGTTTAGCTGCTTGAAATCGTCAATATCAAAAAAGAGGAGCGACAGCGATGCGCCGCTGTCCTGATGTCGCGCCAATTCCTTTGGCAGTGTGTACTCGAAATGCCTGCGGGCAAACACGCCTGTCAGTTCGTCGGTCATGGCAAGCGTATACAGGCGGGCGTTTTCATAGGCCGCGGCAATGTGACCGGCCACGACTTCGAGGAACCAAGCCCGTGAGGGCGGAAGCGGCGGTGAAATATCGCGCGCGATCAGAAGCAGGAGCGGCCCATCCACGCCGCCTACCGGCAACCAGGCGCATTTCCCGTCATTCGTAATCTCTGGTTTTGACTCTGGATCGTCCAGCCAGCGATATATGACCTCCAGTTCTGGCGCATCCGGGTCCAGTTGCTGCCGGACCAGGGCGCCCTCCCGCTCCCGCCACTCGTAGTAACTGAAAGGGGGGTCCGTCTTGCGCGCGGCCACCAGGTGAATCCGCCGCGCGCGCAGCAATTCGCTGAGCAAACTGGCGATTACCCCCCGCAGTTCGTGCACGTCAATCGTCTTGCTCAGCCGATCCACGAGCACATAGAGCGACGTCAATTCCTCGTCCTGCTGATCAATTTCCCGAATATAACGGTCCAGACTTTTGGAGAAGAAGGCGCCCGTGAAGGGCAAGACAATCAGGCTCGCCACCACGATGGTCCCCAACACCTGCACCATCAAGAGGAAATTGCCGCCAAGACTGCGATCCACCATCAACGTCCCCAACACCGGGACAGACGGGTCATGACAAGTCTGGCAGATCGCCTTGTTGCGCAAGACATGAACATGCCGCCGCACGGATTGCCCGTCGGCGAGAGTGGTCACGTCGTGTCCCAACGGAAAGTTGAGGACATCTCCGGCATGGCACCCGGAACAGGAAGGTTCAGCCTGAAGATCAAATTTGCTTCCCACTTCGCCCGGGTTGGACGAGAATGAGATAGTATCTTCAGTATTCACGACGGAAATGCCGGTAATGACACTGCTGGAGTGGATGACTTCCTCCAGCGTATCCTGGATGCGGCCAGGATTCTCGGTGACCATCATCCCCTCGACCAACTCCGTGATGGCCTCGGCAAACTCCTCCGACGCGCGGTCGCCCGCCTTTTGGAGGTGCCGCCACAGGACCACGCCCAGTGCACAGAGCACGAGGCCCAGCACGATCAGAAGAATCGAGAGGAACCTCTTCTTTGTTGATCGGAGCCAAGAATGCTTGATGGCTTCTCTGCGATCCAGCGGCGGCGTCTGCATGCGTCCCCCCTCTATTGGCGCCAGACTATACCACAGGGAGGAATCGAGGAACACCTCCAGTCAGCGCGGGGGCATAACTAGGGCTTGACCGGAACGGGGCTGGAAGCCCCGGCTACTGTTTGAGTTCCTGAACATTCCGCACGAGCGTCAGAAACTCGGCACGATAGCCTTCGTCGTCCGGCCCTTTGGCTGCGCGCGCCATTTGGAGAACGTTTTCACAAGTGAAGTCACGCGCATGGGAAGAGTCGCGCAGGATCATGCCGAAGGAGGCCACGGCCGCCGCGAATTGCAGGTCGGAATCCACGGCCGGCGCAGGTGCGTCATCCTTCCGTAAGGCCACGGAAAGCAACTTGCTTTCGTCTTCCTTCGGTGGCTTGTAGCGCAGCTTCACGGTCATCAGTTCTCCGTTCCGGGCCGCGTCTGTCAGTTCCAGCGCAGGTTCCGGAGGCGTCTGCTGGTACTTGAGCGGGTCAACCCCCGGCTTCCCCGGCACCGGCTCACCCACCGGCACGACTTCGTACAAGGCCGTGACCGTGTGGCCCGCGCCAATTTCGCCGGCGTCCTTGGTGTCGTCGTTGAAGTCTTCGTCCGCCAGCAAGCGGTTTTCGTAGCCGATGAGGCGCCACGCGGCCACTTCCGCCGGGTTGAACTCGACCTGAATCTTCACATCTTTGGCGATCGTGACGATGGAACCGGACATTTGTGCGACCAGCAACTTCCGCGCCTCGGAGATGTTGTCGATATAGCCGTATATCCCGTTGCCTTTGTCGGCGAGCTGTTCCATGGTGGCGTCCTTGAGGTTGCCTTCGCCAAAGCCCAGGACCGTCAGGAACACGCCCGACTTCGCCTTCTCCTCAATCAGACGGTTGAGCGCCTCAGGGTCGGTCACGCCAACATTGAAATCGCCGTCGGTGCAGAGGATCACGCGGTTGGCGCCGTTGCGGAGGAACTCCTCCTCGGCCATGGCATAAGCGTCCTGGATACCGGCGCTGCCATGGGTCGAACCGCCCGGCTGCAAGCTGCCGATTAAGTCCAGGATTCTCCGTTTCCCCTGCTGCGTGCAGCGCGTCGGCGGCAACGCCACCCCGGAATGTCCCGCATAGGTGACAATGCCCACCTGATCGCTCTCGTCGAGTTGGCGCGTGAGCATCTGCATGCCGTGTTTCAACAGGGGTAGTTTGTCGTCGTCGGTCATCGAGCCGGAAACATCGATTAAGAAGACAAGGTTGCACGGCGGACGGCGTTCAACATCGATTTCTTTGCCCTTCAACCCAATCCGCACCAGCTCATGTTTGGGCGCCCAGGGACAGGCCATCGCCGCAAGATGAACCGCAAACGGGTGTTCCCCCACCGGCGGCGCGTAGTCGTAGCTGAAGTAGTTGACCAGTTCCTCGATGCGCACAGCGTCAGCCGGCGGCAATTGGCCCGCCGTCAGGAAGCGCCGGACATTGCTGTAAGAGCCGGTGTCCACGTCGATGGAGAAGGTGCTCAGCGGCCGCGCCTGTACGGGCAGAAAGCCGGTTTCATCGATTTCCGCATAGGTTTCCGTATTGGGCGGCTGCGGCATGCGCACGATGTACACGCACGACATCGGCTCTGGGCGCTGATACGGCACGCCGGGCGCCGGTTGGAGCGCCGGTTCCCGCCGCGAATACCCAAACGCCGCTCCCTCGACCGCAGGACTTGCGGGCGCGATTTTCATTGCAAGAGCGGGCTCCGTGGCCGGAGCTGAACCGGCAATTTCCGGTGCTTCGCGCAAGGCTTGGGAAGCCGGCCTCGCCTCGGAACCGTCCGGCGCGCTGGCACACCCGGAAAGAAGCCCAAGAGACACAGAAAGCGTGGCGACGACGGAAATCAGGCTCTTCATGGCAGCATCTCCCCTCCCGGAAGCCGGGCCTACCAGAATAATACGCGCACCCACGATGGGAGTTGCATCCGTCCCATCTCCAGCAGAACGTCGCCTCCCCCATCTCCGGATGACGGCTCGCCGGAAGACTTGACTTTTGCAATAAAACAGAGTACTCTATCTTATAGAGTTTGACGGAACATCCTAACTTCGGGGAGACAAGCCATGAGTCAAGCTTCAGAAATCACCCAACCATTGGCCGAAGATTTGCACTTTGTACGGCACGCCATCGAGCGGAGCGGCTTCGATAACGCTGAGTTCACCGTTGCCTGCGTCTGGGCGGTGGTGAACCTCGTAGGGCTATCCCTCTATGACTTCTCGCTCCTGGCGGGGGCCTTTTCTGGATGATTGCACTCCCCCTGTTCGGCATCGGCACCGGAATCTGGGCAGGCAAACAACAGAAGAAGACCGGTGAGATCAACCGGGAATTGGGCCGCCGCCATGCATGGCACTGGACCGTCATACCGATCTTCCTCGTGTTGGCCAACGCCCTATTCATTGGCGCGCCCTTCGACGGGGACAAAGTCGGCCAGGTCGTCCTGCTGGTCGTTGGCCTTGTCTATTATCTGGGCGGCGTCTATTTCTGGCGGGGCTATTGGTTTGGCGGCCTCGCCATTGCCAGCGGCATGTTCTGGCTGCTCATTCTCGAAAGCTATCCCTGGACGCTGACCGGCCTCCTGACGTTCATTGCGCTGCTGGTGCCCGCCGCGCTTGATTGGAGGCGCCATGTCCGCATCCAGGACTGATGAACAACAAGCCCAACAGGGTCTGCAGCGCCTCGACACACTGCTCCAACACCGCGCACGCCTGGGCGCCTGCGTCCTCCTCGCGAAAACAACCGCGCTGTCTTTCTCACGCCTGAAAATGTTGCTGGAGGAGACCGACGGCAACTTGGGCGCGCAACTTCGAAAGCTGGAAGAAGCAGGCTACCTTGAGGTGCGCAAGGAGTTCCAAAACCGCAAGCCGGTGAGTTGGTATAGCCTCACGCCCGCCGGGCGCACGGCGCTGGGGACCCACATCAGGGCCATACAAGATCTCGTTGCGCTCGTGCCAGCCGAAGGGCGGACAAAGACGAAGGCATGACATGACGACAGTAGTTGAAAGCCAATACCGCGTTTCGGGCGTCAAATTGACACAGAAAGCGGCCTCTGCCACACTATCGCGGCTTACATGACAAATTGTGTGGCCCACGCCACGGGTTTGGACATGCCGGCCTGGAGGTGGAGCATGCTTGTGCCGCCAAGTCAGAAACAGTTTCAACAAATCGTCCGGGAGGTGGCGGAAGCGCGTGATACTTCCTTCCCCCTGGCTGACTTGAATGACTTTCTATCCGGCCTTTCCCCCTCTGAGCTTGAAGACGCGGTCATTAGTCCGCCTCAAGCGCCGCTTGGTCCCTATCTCGCAAATTACGTCGCCGCAATGATTGAGTGCGCGGCGCACCAGAAAGCTGTCCCGCCCCCCACTTGGGTCAGTTCGATCGATCCGCTGGAAAAACCAGTTTTTGGTTCAGAATTGATGAGCTTACGACTGCACTTGCTCACGCAGTCGCCTCCGCCATTTCGGAGAAGGAACATTTTCATCGATTCCACCATCGGCGGCCGCGTGTAAGGCAAAGCGTGCTGAACAAGGCCGCCATACTCGATCCAGTTAGGAATTTGCTGTGCCAGATCCAATGGTCGAATGGACGGACTACCTCCGGTACCGGGCGCTGTTTCGGCAAATTGACCTTGCTCAGATTGAACAAATAGTGCGATACTCACAAGAGCGATATTTTGATCGAGCGGCTGGCAGTTTAATCGCCATCGGAAAATGTGGAAAGCAATTGGTGATGGTGCCTTACGAACTGGAAGAGAACATTTACCGGCCATTCACAGTTCATACGACTTCACGTCAGCAGATTGAGGCCCGTTTAAGATCAGGAAGGTTTACCCATGAATAATCTCCGCATGACCTACTTTGAAAAAGAAGACATTCTTCATGTGTTGATTGCCGAGGGACCAGAAGAGGCCAGTATTGAAATCAGTCCCAACATCACAGCGGAATTGAATAGCGAGGGGGAACTTATAGGTATCGAGATTCTGGAGGCGAGCCGCTTCATTCGCGATTCGCTCGTCGAAACCGTGCAGGGCAGGTTGTTGAATTTAGGCCATAGTGCCGCGAGGTGAAGGGGCTGGAACGTCTTGGCGATGGATTCCATTAATAATGCCCCCATGTTCTACTGTCCAACAACTCGCTGCCGGTTGTGGATGGTATGCCGGGGTTGGATTCGGTTATGTCTTTGGTCTTGTGCTGCGGCATCGCGTCTGACATTGAGGCCGACGCGATTGAAACAAATTCCGGCGGCTGCCTGAAACGCGATGCGTTTGGGAGCGGGAGGAATGGGGTTGAAGCGCTAACTGCGGCTGTGACGCGTGACGCTCATTGAGGACTTTGATTGCTATGAAACGACTTGAAGGAAAGAAGACGCTGGTGACCGGCGCGGGCCAGGGCTTAGGCGCGGCGCTGTTGGAGCGGTTTGCCCGTGAGGGTTGCGCCGTTACGGGCTGGGATGTGAACGGCCCGCAAATGGAGGAAACCGCCCTAAAAACGGCGGATGCTTTTGGCGTGGCGGCGTTTGCCGCGGCGGTGGATGTGACGAATGCGGACGCGGTCCGCGCAGGCATGGACGAAGCGGCGGCGGCGATGGGCGGCCTCGACATTCTGGTGTCCAATGCCGGCATTCTGATTTCGGGCGACTCGCTCGAGTTCGACGCCGCGCGCTGGCGCAAGGTCATCGAGGTGAATCTCGTGGGCTACTTCATCGTGGCGCGCGAGGCGGCGCGGGTGATGCTCGCGCAAGGCCGTGGCGGCTCCATCATCCAGATCAACTCGAAGAGCGGCAAGAAAGGCAGCTTCAAGAACAGCGCCTATGCCGCGTCGAAGTTTGGGGGCATCGGGGTGACGCAAAGCCTCGCCCTCGAATTCGCAGAGGCGGGCATTCGCGTCAATGCTGTGTGTCCCGGCAACCTGCTCGAAGGGACACTGTGGAAAGACAGCCTCTTCAAGCAGTATGCCCAGAACCAGGGCATTTCGGAAGAGGACGTGCGCAAAAAATACGTTGATCAGGTGCCCATGAAGCGCCCTTGCACCTATGAAGACGTGGCCAACGTCGTCACCTTCCTCGCCAGCGACGACGCGAATTACATGACGGGCCAGGCCATCAACGTCACCGGCGGCCAGGAAATGCGGTGATTCCCAGCCCACGTTGGGAAAGTCCTTCCTGCGACCAAGACCCGCCGAAACCCTAAGTCCAGAAAAACCTGCAACAGCCCCACTGTATCGCATCACCGTGAACGGCTCAATAGACTTCGTCATGCGAACCTATGTCTATGAGCACAACTTCCTCGTCGGAAGTAAACTTGAAGACAACGCGGCAATCGTAACTGACAGTGAAAGCCCATAGATGTTGAAGCTTTCCTGTGAGCTTGTGCGTCTGGAGTCTGGGATCGAGAGGATTCGTAACAAACAGCGCTAGCTGCCTTCTGAAAGGAGCTTCATCGCTCCCGCCCTGTACACGCTTCCTGAAAGCACGTTTAAACGTGCTGCCCCAGACCAGTCGCTTAATCTTCGCCACGCAGCTCTCTCATCAGGTCATCGAACGAGCCGCTCCTGGCTGTTCCCGCGGCAATTTCACCGTTGGTAATCGCTTCGCTCGCCAGAATCTCCTGTCTTCTTGCGTCGCGAGTCCAGGCGCCCAGCAGGTCGAACAACTCCAGTTGCGAGATGCAATCCAGCGCTTGGATTTCCTCCACTATCTCATGAAACGACAAGCGGCTCATAAATAAACCTTATAGATTCAGGCATCCCTTGAAAAGATTGTAACACATGCCTGGGGCCGGTGAGGAATGGTTTTAAGCATCCTGCTGCAACCATTCAGTGATGAGGCGAATGTTGTCCGTAGCTCCCATTTGCAATGGGAGCGCGTGCGCTCGCCCCGCGCCAGAACACAAAGCGGCCGCCTTGCGGCAAGGACACCACCACATCCGCCAATTCCGCGGGCCATCCATCGTCGTAGTCCATGAACGAGAGCGTCCCCGTGTCGCGATCCAGAATCGAGATGGGCGGATCGTAACGCATTTTGAGCGACGTCGCGCCAAATGCGGGCAACCTGGGAGGGGCTGAGGCAAGCATGATGCTAAAGTCCTCCGCCCACACTGTCTTCCCATCCAGTTCCCTCAGCGATACGTGCGCTGTTTCGCAGTCCGATGTCACCGGGTGGAACTCAAAGTGCTGGGAAAGTCCGGCGTGAACACCCGGCTCCAGCACCAAGAAACACAACACATAGAGAGGCCATATACACGTTGGGCAGTTTCTAGGATCCGTTCATCGTCCAGAGAGTTCATGCACGACACTGATAATATCTTCTTCGACGGCCGGCGCCCAGGGACCGTAGAGGCCGTAGTAGACCATGGCGCCAGCGCCCTCGTAGCCCCCTTCACGCAGAACACGCAGGGAGGGGATGTAGGCGGGAACATCGTTGGCATACGCGATGACAAATTGTTTCTCGCGGCCCAATTCGTATTTGAGCCGCAACGAGTAATCCACGACCACCTCGCCGCCGAGGGCGGTAAGTTGCAACGTGTCGGAGAATTGCCAGACCTGAACGGGGTAGGGGTAGCTTGTGTCCAGCTTGCCCGAACTGTCCAGCGTCGCGATCAGGGCCTGGGCGCGGCGCGCCACGTATTTGTCCGCGCTCTTGAGTTGTTCTTCGAGCATGTCGCGGGTGGGCGGTTCGCTGAGGGCCAGGGGGATTTCCTTATAGGTCGCGCGAAGCGGCCCCTTTACCACGGCCATGTCTGCCTGGATGGCGGACTCCACGGCAGCGGCCAGCGATTTGCCATGCTGCTCCGCCAGCGCCAACTCGCGCCGCGGGTAGGGGTTTTGGTCTCCGCCGCAGCCCGCCGCAAACATTGCCGTACACCCGGGAAAGGCCTTTTCGACGGCGAGTTGGGCAAAGCCCGCGTAGTCACCGCAAAACAATTGGAAGCTTAGGGTGGTGTTATGGCAGGCGTAGCCGAAAAGCAGGGCTTTTGGCGAGCCGTCCGAACGTTTCGCCAAAAGAACTGGCACGTCGTGGTCCACGACGCCAATCGGATTGAAATCGTTGGTGACGCCATCGAGCGTGTATTTACGCCGGTTCCCGGCGAAGTTTGCCTCCCCCACTCCCCAAGTCAGCAGGCATGGCTCAAGATTCTGCAGGGCCTGCTCAATACTCGCCGCAATTAGAACGCGCAGCCCCTCCGAGTATTCGCCGACCAATGCGGCCTGAGTCTCATCCAGCCCGTACATGTTGACCAGCCCATCCTGGATCACGGGGCTGCAATGCGTGTGCGAGGCCGTCAGCATCAAGCGCTCGCGTGGAATGTTCCACCGTTCCTGCACCTGCGCCGCGACGGCGTGCGCCAATACCGCGGGCATGGTGAGGAGATCGGTGGTAACGATGACGGCGCGCGCGCCAGTCTCGTCCTCGAACGCGAGGGCCTTTGCCCACAGATCGTGCACTTTGCCTTCGGACGGCGCGATCCGGCTGGCATAGCCGGCCAGCCACATGGGCTTCTCGGGCGTGATGACTTGCCGGCCCACACCCACTTTCATGTCCTGGGCCGCAGCCAAGGACGCGGTCGTACAACTTACCAGAACGGTGGCGGTGCGCAGCATAGTCGAGGGATTCACGGGGACTGTTCTCCTGTAGTTTTGTTGGATGCTCACGCTACACCAACAGCGATGTTTTTGCAAAGGGCCTTGGGTCGGGGGCCGCTCGGTGTTTGAGCGGTACAAACTCTTGAACGTGACGGAGGAGCAGGTACGGGTTCTTGAACGACAGCGCGAGCGTGTCGGACCAGTCAGACGGGTCGGATTGGTCTGACTGGTCAAATGTTAACGCAAAGTGTTGAGCTTTCTGCCGAATTCTTTCTCGGGACTTGGTGGATCTCTCCACCCTCATGGCAACATTATTGCTATACTTTCCCGGCAGTGGTGAATGTCCATACTTGGAGATCGAGCAATGTTATCCCTGTGTCTTGTCGTTGCTGTCATGGTCCTGGGCAGTGATTCCTGTCCCTTGCCGGATCCCCGGGCCGGCACCGCACTCGATTACAGTTCTGTCAAAGGTTTCGTCGTCACGGAAGGCGAAGACCGATTTGTCCGTTTTGCGCCCATTTTCCTGGTTGAGGACTACGAGGATCCCATCAACCGCATCGGCACGCCGGCGGCCCGACTTGATGCAAAGGGCGATGAGGACATATATGTCGACCCGAGTCGGCCGACCTACTACACGCAAGTGCAGCAATGGAAGACGGACCACGGGACTTATACCAACCTGATTTACCGCGTCCATTTTGCGATGAGCAAGAGCAATTCGAAATCCGTGGACGGCGGCAAGGGGTACAATGTCGGCTTGATGGCGGTGGTGACGCTGGACGAGCAGGACCGCCCCCTACTCATTAACGCCGTCCACACCTGCGGCTGCTTCCATGCAATTCTGCCGACAACATTCCTTCCGGAATCGGAATACCCCGAGGACTGGAACATGGAGAAGTACACCACCTACGGCGAAACCGTCCCGGGGCTCGTCCGTTATCCGCAAAATTTCGGCAGCGATGTACGCCCCGTCTTCTTCCTGCGTTCCGGTTCGCACCGCGTCGTGGACGTGCAGGTGGCGTCGATTGATTCGGTGCACCAGCGATACGCGCTCGCGCAGTCACCGCTCGCGCCCGTGGAGGACCTCGAGCACCTCAAACTCGGCAACGGTGAAACGTCTTTCTTCTTCACGGAAGGCAAGAACAGAGGGCTGGTCAAAGGCGCGATTAAGACCAAGGAAACGCTGCTGCTCGGGGCCGTGATTGGTGATAGCCGCGTCGGGCAGGACCGCATGTTCGGCGGGGAAGATGCCGTGCCCCGCGGTTTCTACACCACGATCAACCCCACGAAAAAGGATGCGTCCGACATGTGGGACTATGCGGGCTTCCTCAAGGCCAATGGGTGGAAGCTGTAATTCAGGGGTGCCGTTAATGCTTCGCCCGCCCCTGGCTGGCACAACTCACACGTACCCTAGAGATTCGAGTACATCCCGCTCCGTAGGGACATGCTCGGGAGCGTGCGGCGCTGCGGTATCCTTGCCTAGGCGTTCCACCCGATCCGCCAGGTTCGCCAAGAGCGATTCCCGGATTCCGGTAAATTCCATGTTGTCCGCAAGGTTCCGGGTCTCCCACGGATCATTCGCGACATCATAGAGCTCGATTGAAGCATCGCTGCCCGCAATGAGCTTGTGGGGGCCTTTCCGGAGGGCATTCAGGCGCCGATTGAAATGTTGCACGTGCGGGTCCTTCCACCGTGCATCCCGCTCACCATTCCGGAAACCGGGGTGGAGGTAGTATTCCAGAAAGATCTCCCGGTCCGCCGAGGGCTGGCCCGGCAGCAAGGAACGGCCTTGGTGTGGGAATCGCTCCGCGCCCAGACCGGCGACGTCAAGCACGGTCGGGAAGATGTCCTGAATCTGGACGGGATGGCGCTCGATAGAGCCCTCCGGGAAGGCAGGCGGATAGTGGATGAGCAACGGAATGCGTACCATGGCCTCGTAGAGACTGAACTGGTGGCTGAGCAAACCGTTCTCTCCCAGGCTCTCGCCATGATCCGCCACGAGAATGAACAGCGTATTCTCCCACATCTTCGCCGACTTCAGGCTCCGTATCATCCGGCCGACCAACGCATCGTCGAACCGCAATTCGGCATCATAGTGTTCGCCTAAATGCCGCAGCCATTTCGGCGCCAACAAGGATTCGCCAAGAATCAAGGCGTCCAACGTACTGAAATGGTTCTCTTCCGCGAAATTCTGGTCGCTGACAAACATTTTTAGGAATTGCCCGGAGGAGTTGTAGGGATCGTGGGCGGCAATCAGGTTGAAGAGAAAGAAGAACGGGTCCTTGCCACGGCGGGCCAGGAAGTCCTTCAGCACAGGCACCGGATCGTTCTTGCGACCGCCTGTCCGGCGGTCCAGGAAGATGAACCGCTCGAATCCTTGGGAAAAACCGTAGGTGCCGGAGATCAGTGGGTTTTCCGTGCAAGCAAAGGTGCGGTACCCGTACATGCGCAGGATCTCGGCCAGTGTAGCTTGAGGGTTGTCCAGCCGCATGTGCTCCCAGTGTGCGCCATGTGTGGCCGGGTAAAGGCCTGTCAGCATGGAGGCGTGGGCAGGCAAGGTCCAGCAACTCGTCGAATAGGCCGCAAGGTATTTGCGGCACTCCGGGGCGACCGCATCCAGATAGGGGCTGGTTTCCCGGGCATATCCGTAGCAACCGAGGTGGTCGGGCCGTACGGTGTCCAGCACGATAATCATGACGTTGGGGCGGGCCGCACGCGATATTTCAGCCGCGCCGCTTCGCCCAAGCACTGGCAAGGCGGCGGCCAAGGCTGATTGTAGGAAAGACCTGCGAGATACCCTGCCCAACTCCACTGCCACTCCCTTTCAATTGCACCGTTGATCGGGCCTACGTTGTAGCAAATTGTTTGCCGGTGCAGCAATGGACGCAGACGTTTCGTGAGTCAGGTACACAACGGGCAAGATGGACAGGATCCGGTAGCAATGACCGGGCGCAAGGAAAAAATTGCAGGGAGTAGAAGGAGAGCGCGCTTGGAAGGCCCGCCTAAGTCCTTCTGATTTATGGGTATCCGCCACGTGTTGCGCATGGCATATGGATTGCTTTGAAGCCCTATGTCCCCGGATAGTTGGAGCATGCCGTGATGATTTCGTTCGCTGACGTCGATACTACCCGCCTCTTGAGCAGCGCCATGGAAGTGGCGACACTGAATCATCGTCTGCTCGCCAGCAATATCGCCAATGCCGATACGCCCGGCTACAACCCTATCCGGCTGGACTTTCAAGCTACCTTGCGTCAAACGTTGGAAGGACGGGGGGGTTTCGCCCTCCGCACGGACCACCCCCGTCATTTCGACAAGACCGAATATCGCCCGAATTTCGAACGTCTTGCATTTTTATCCAAGAATGACTACAATAAAGTCGATTTGGATGAACAGATGGCGAATTTGAGCAAAAATACAGGCCAGTTCACGACTTACGCGCGACTTTTGTCCCGCCGTTTTGAGCAGTCGCGCGCCCTGTTGAACAATTTGCGCACCTGATGAGGCTGGAGAATGCTTGACAACATTTCCGCCAGAGACATCGCGGTGAGCGGCCTGAGGGCGCAGCGGACGCGAATGAACATCATTGCGCAGAACATCGCCAATGCCGAGACGACCCGCACGCCCGAAGGGGGACCTTTCCGGCGTCAATTGGCCGTCTTTATCGGCGAGCAGTTGAAGCGTGGGAGCAGTCCCGACAAGTTAGGGGTCCGGGTGGACCGGATCAAGGCCGACCCCTCGCCATTTCGGACTGTCTTTGATCCCGGCCATCCTGACGCGGACGCGGACGGCTACGTGCGGTATCCGAATATCAATATGGCCGTGGAAATGGTAGACTTGATCTCGGCCCAGCGTGGTTATGAAGCCAATGTGGCCGTGTTGGTGGCCGGAAGCAGAATGCAGCAGAGCGCTATGGAATTGCTGCAACGGTAAGTAATTACAGATACTCATGGCCGATCCCCTGAAAATATCGCCTTATGACCTGCGGTCGCCCGAGATCGATGCGCGGCAAATGCGCGCGCCGAAATCGGCCACGCCGGCTGAAGGGCATTCTTTCCGTGAAACGCTCAGTGAGGCGATCACGGAAGTGCAACGGCTCAATACCGAGGCGGACGCGACGATTAAGAAGCTGGTATCGGGTGACATCAAGGACGTGACCGAGGCGCTGGTCGCCGTCGAGCGCGCTGATTTGGCTTTTCAGACGATGATGACGGTGCGCAACCGCGTCGTGACGGCCTACGAAGAAATCCTTCGGATGCAAGTCTAACTTGAATCGCTGAAACCGCCGCGGCCACGAGGCGTCCCGCCTCGACACGCGCCACGGCGCCGGGAGCAACTGGAAGGTTGCTGCCATTGATGTGCGGAGATAAGAATTGAATCCATAAACGTCCTCTTCGCGGCACTTGCGATGTGTTCCAAGCCCAAGTTCCGCGGGAGTGCTATTGCATGTTTGCACGAAGTGTACAGGGGGCAGTGCGAGGCGCCTGAGACATCGCTGCGCGGCCTACGGGATGGCTGCTTGGGCGGAACACCCAGGCCACGTTCCTTGACCGCGGCGCAAGAGAGACACGGCTGCTGGATACATGGGTCACGCGTGAGGCGCGTGACAGGAAGGCGCATCAGGATGCGCCGGAACGAGGAAGGGTGAGCCGTGAACTTTTTGCGTCAGTTGGTGCGGGGGGTTCTGGACGCCTGGCGGCGCCTGTCGGCCAGTGCGCGTGTCAATATCATTCTGGCCGGGCTGGCAGCCATTCTGGTCATCGCCTTGGTCGCGTGGTTCGGCGCCCAACCCCAATACGTGACTCTCTCCGCGGGTCTCACCCCCCAAGAAGCCACTCGCATTGCGGATGTCCTCGCCCAAAATGACATTGCCTGGCGTGAAGAGGGGAATTACGAGCGCATCCTGGTCCCCGTCGCGGATCGCAGCCGGGTCCAACTATTGCTCGCGGAGGCAAACCTACCTGTCGGCCATGCCGTGCCGCCCGGTTGGGAATTGTTCCAGGAAACCGAACTGATGACGAATCAGTGGCTTCAGAACGTGCGTTTCATGCGCGCTATCCAGGGGGAACTCCAGAAACAGTTGAACGCCTTCGACTTCGTCGAGTACAGCCACGTGCTGATCCGAGAGGCGCCGGACGAACTCTTCCGCGACGAGCAGAAAGCTTCGGAGGCCGCGGTTACGCTGAAGGTGAGACGCCAGCCTAGTGACCGAGAAATTAAAGCCCTGGTCAGCCTGATTGACCGGGCGGGCGGGCCGCACCTCGACGCCAACAACATCACGATCACCACCACCGAGGGCAACGCACTGTGGTTGCCGCCCCAAGAGGGCTTCACTTCCTTGGCGAGCACGAAGCTTGAGGCGGTGGCCGACTGGGAGGCCCAGCGCGAAGGTAAGATCCGGCAAATCCTCCGCGACCTCGGCCGGAAAGGTACGGTGAGCGTCAGCGCCCAAATTAACTTCGACGAGAAAGAGGAAACGCGCGAAGTCATCAGCGAGGGCACCGAACTTAGCACGTATACCACGGAAACCACGACGACGCCCATGGAGACGCCGCCCGCGGGCGCGCCCGGCGCGGCGGCCAATCCGCCGGAAGGAATAGTGCCCACCGTGGGCGGGGTTCAAGAGGAATCCACGGAAGAAATCACCAATTTTGAGCCGTCCGTGACCCGTATTCACACGAAAAGCGAGCCCGGCAATGTGCTAAAATACAACGTGGCCGTGGTGGTGGAAGGCGACTATGAGCAGCCGGCCGCCGGTGGCGAAGGGGCCGCCGCCGAACCGCAATATGCCGGACTGACCGACGAGGCTCGCACGGCCATTCAGGCCCTGGTCACCGCCGCGGTGGCCGGGGGCGAGATACCGGCGGAAGTCAGCGTGCACGACATGCCTTTGGCCATTGAAGGGCTGGTCGCCACCACGGCGGCGGTCGAGGAAGCGGTCGAATCGGAACGTTGGGACCAGTGGATGCAGATCGCGGCGAGCGCCGGTCAGATCCTGCTGATCATAATTGGCTTCCTGCTGGTGCGCCGCTTCCTGCGGCGGGCGATTATCCGCCCCGAGGAAGAAGAAATGGAAGAAGAGGCTGTGGAAATACCCGAGGCGACCCGCGAAGATTTGCGACGCCAGGAAGTGTCGTCAGAGATATCGAACCTGGCCGGGCGCGACCCGGACAGCGTGGCCGCCCTGTTGCGATCCTGGATGACGGAAGAGGAGGACTAGGCTTACGGCCGCACCCCGTCAAAGATTAAGTGCGTCGGACCTGACTGGCCGCAGAAAAGCGGCCATTCTGCTCACGTGCCTCGGCCCGGAGGTGGCCAAGCACGTCATGGGCAGTCTGACAGACGACGAAGTGGACCAGATCACACTGGATATCTCCGGCCTGGGTGTCGTGGACGCCGACCTCAAGGCTTCGGTGCTCGACGAGTTCCTGCAGATGGCCGTGGCGAAGCGCTTTGTGGCGCAAGGCGGCATCGACATGGCCAAGGACATGCTGGAGAAGGCCTTCGGCGCCGAACGCGCCTTTGAAGTCTTGAACCGCCTGCAGAGCAGTCTGCAAGAGGTGCCCTTCCAATTCTTGAAGAAAGCGGATGCCGGGCAAATCGCCAGCTTCATCCAAGACGAGCACCCGCAGACGGTCGCGCTTATTCTGGCCCATATGAACCCGCCTACCGCGGCGATTATCCTCACGTCTATGCCGCAGGCCGTGCAGACGGACGTCATCATGCGCATTGCCAACATGGATCGCACGGCGCCAGAAATCGTGCGGGAAGTCGAGCGCGTGCTGGAGCGGAAACTGTCGAGCGTCTTCAGCCAGGGCTTCACGTTCGCGGGCGGCGTCAAGGACGTCGCGGAGATTCTGAACCGGGTCGAACGGACAACCGAGAAGACCATCATGGCCGACCTGGAGGAGCGCGACCCGGAACTGGCCGACGAAATCGGGCGGCTCATGTTCACGTTTGATGACCTGGTTTATGTGGACGATAGCGGCATCCAGAAGGCGTTGCGCGAGATCGAGTCGAAAGACTTGGCGCTCGCATTGAAGGCGTCGAGCGAGGAAGTGGGCAACAAGGTCTTCAAGAACATGTCTGAACGCGCGCGGGAAATGATCCGCGAGGAAATTCAATTCATGGGTCCCGTGCGTTTGCGCAACGTGGAAGAGGCCCAGCAGAAGATCGTCGCCATTATCCGGCGGCTGGAAGAGTCCGGCGAACTTATTGTGCAGGGCCGTGGTGGGGGCGCGGCGGATGAGATCCTGGTATAGCCATGGCCAAGATCTACAAGAAGGGGGACGCCAGCGCAAGGCAGGTGGATCGCTTTGGACGGGAGCAAC
>JACPGD010000151.1 GCA_016182645.1 Candidatus Hydrogenedentota bacterium
CGGTATGACGCTCGGTGAACAGTCCCATGACAGGGGCCTCCAGACTGGGATGAACACCATATGCTTACACACCCGTCAAGCGGCATAAAAGAGATTTATTTGGTTCCGGCTACGCCGGGTTAGGAATTAGGAATTAGGAATTAGGAATGAAGAATGAAGAATGAAGAATGAAGAATGAAGAATGAAGAATGAAGAATGAAGAATGAAGGGAGAATTGGGACTCGGGTGGGGTGTAGGATAGAGGGAACGGGGGGCGGAGTGAGACGCGGCGTTAGCGGGCCAGGGAGCAGGTGAATGTGAGAAATTGGTTGCCACCGCGGGCGCGGGTGGTACTTCTCTGGGTGCTGGTTGCGGCCCTCGCTGGGTGCGGCCGGGGTGAACCGCAACTGCCTCCGACGCGGGTGACGTTCGAGAGCGCCCCGGAGCAGGGGGCGCTGGTGCTGGTGGGGGGCGAGGACCGGGGGCCGACGCCGGTGGTGGTGGTGGGGCTGCCGCCGGGGCCGACAAGCGTGGTCCTGAATAAGGACGGCTACCGGCGCAAGGACGAAATGGTGATGGTGCGCGAGGGCGACCAGCGCGTCGTGATCGAAATGGAACCGCTGGTGGGCTTTCTGTCGGTGGACACCGACCCGCAGGGGGCGGAGGTGATTCTGGACGGGGAAAACGTGCTGGGGACCACGCCGCTGGTGGACAAGCCCGTGCCCATGGGCAAGCATACGCTGGATCTCCGCAAGCAAGACCATTACCCGCTCCACGCCGAACTCGAGGTCCAGGTTGACTTCCACTACGACCCGGTCTATGTTCTGGACCCGATGGAGAGCACGCTGACGGTCCTGTCGCGGCCATCGAGCGCCACCATCTGGCTCAACAACGAACCCCAGACCGAGAAGACCCCGGCGAAGTTCACGGTCCGGCCCGGCCTGTACATCGTCAGCACGCATACCGAGGGCTACGTCCAGGCGGATGAAAAAGTGGACTTGCAGCCAAATGCGGCGCAAACTGTCACTCTGAAAATGAAAGAGGGCAATGTTCCCGCGGGGATGATCCTGGTGCCGGCGGGCACCTTCCTGCGCGGGGAGGACGGCCGTGCACCGGATGAAAGTCCCCGGCGGGAGCTGTTTGTGAGCGCCTTCTACATCGACAAGTACGAGGTGACTAATGCCGAGTATAAGAAAGTCTTTCCCAGCCACGGGTTTGTGGTGGGCCAGGACCAGTTTCCGGTTTTGGGGGTGTCATGGGAGCAGGCGATGGAATATGCCAGCAAAGCGGACAAGCGCCTGCCGACTGAAATCGAGTGGGAACGGGCAGCCCGTGGGACGGACGGCCGCGAGTTCCCCTGGGGCCAAATCTTCGACAAGTCGCTGTGTAATACGGAAGAAAGCGGCGTGCGCCTCGCCCTGCGGACGGGCTCCTATCTGGCGGGCATGTCGCCGGTGGGTTGCCTCGATATGGCCGGCAACGCCTACGAATGGACCTCCTCCTGGTACGAGGCCTACCCGGAAAACACCGCCATCATCACGAGTTACGGCCAGGTATTTCGCGTCCTGCGGGGCGGGTCCTATATGACCCCCCAGTTTCAAGCCCGCTGCGCCATGCGGCATTTTGATAGGATGGACACGAAGCGGGCGGACTACGGCTTCCGCTGCGCCAAGGATGTGGGCAGTTAGCGATAAGACAGACACGGACGGACCCGGACGGAAGAGGGGCAGAGTGGGAGACGCAGGGAGGTGAAGGATAGGTAACTCTCCCGTGAGAAAATTCTTGTCAAAGCGGTTTATCCCTTGACAAGGTCTGCGCGCTGTATTACAATCGGTCACAAGGGTTTAGAGAAAATCGCGAAATCGATATCTTCTCAGTTTTCATGGTGTTGGCGATTTAGAACCCTGACGGTTCTGTGCCCCCCTGTGAGGCCCGGGCCGTCGCAGCAATAGGTGAGCTTTATGGGCCTACTCTCACGTGGCCGCAAGAGGCGGCTGATTCTCGACATTGGCACCAGTGCCATTCGCCTTTGCGAACTTTCGCAGACGAAGACAGGGTTCCAACTGGTCAACTATCGGCAACGCGAATACAATTCCGATCCGGCGCTCGACGAGGAGGCGCGCAAGGAGCTCCGGAAGAAGACGCTTCAGGAACTCCTGAAGGAAGCCAAGATCCGGACGCGCAAGGCGATTTTCGCCGTCCCCGGTCAATCCGTCTTCACGCGCACGCGCACCCTGCCGCCGGTGCCGGAGTACAAGGTCAACCAGATCGTCAAATACGAAATCCAGCAACAGATCCCCTTCGGCCTGGATCAAATCGCGATGAGCTACCAAGTCCTGTCGCGCACCGAAGCGGGCGGCTACGAAGTCATGATGGCCGCAATCAAGGTGGACGTCGTTGACAAGCACCTGGAAGTGATCGAGAGCGCGAAACGCTCCGTGGACACGGTGGACGTTTCCCCGCTGGCTGCCTACAACTGGCTGAAAAACACGGGCGAATTCGGCGATCAGGGCGAATGCGTCGCCCTCATTGATATTGGCGCCACGACGACGGACATTGTCATCGAACGCGACAATCAGTTCCGCTTCACGCGCCCGCTGAACGTCGGCGGCAACGATATCACCCAAGCCATTGCGGCGTCGTTCGGTATGAGTTTCCAGGACGCGGAGAAGGTCAAGCGCGAGCGCGGCTTTGCGCCCACGGGCGACCCGCAGCGCGACGGCAAAGGTGGCGAAGTCATCGGGCAGGCGCTGCAGCGGCTGGTGGGCGAGATCATGCGTTCTTTCGCCTATTTCCGTTCGCTGCCCGTCGGCGGCCCTATCAGCCGTGTGACGCTCACCGGCGGCGGCGCGTGCCTGCGCAATATCATCCCCTACCTGCAACGGCAACTTGGTGTCGAGGTGCGCATCGCCCAGCCACTGGCCGGCCTGGCCATCGCGCCGGGCGCACAGCAGGTGAGCGAACGCCCGGAACAGGCCTCGGTGGTCCTCGGTCTCGCTCTGCGCTGCTGGCAGCCCGTCACCATTGAAATAAACCTCATTCCGCCGCGCGTGCTCGAACGGGTCCGCCGGAAAGAGCAGGTGTTCTACTGGGCGCTCTCGCTGGCCACCCTGGCGCTGATCATGGCCTCGATCATTCCCGTGAGCGCGAATGAGAACAAGATCGTCCAGGGGCGTATCGAAACGCTCAAACAGGTCATCGGCATGTACGACGCTGAACTGATCCAACGGATCAAGTCAGGCTCGCCGGTGCCTTCGTCCAAGTTCAAATCGGAGCTCGGCCAATACCAGAGCGAAGTCACTCAACTCCAGTCCAATGTAGCCGCGCTTGACCAAGCGCGGCGCGATCGCCGGTTCTGGCTGCCGGAAATCCAGATGGCCAACCAGTCCCGGCCCAGTACGGGCGGTATCTGGTTCAGTTCCATTCAAACGACGCGGATATTCATGCCGGGTGAATCCGGGGCGGCGACGCCCACAGCGGCCGGTGACACTTCCCAGGACGATGACGAGGACGACCCGCGAGCACGCCGTGAACAGGCGCGCCAGGAACGGCAGAGTTCACGGAGCCGGCGCACGGCCGCTGCCGGGGTGACCACGGTGACGAGCACCGGCTTCCCCGGCGTGACCGGTGATTCAACGCGCATGGGTGGCAGCGGTAGCCGTCGGGGCGGCTCAGCGCTCAGTGGGATCGGTGGCGGTGGCCGTGATCGGGACAATGACGATGGAGGCACTGCAAGCGCTACGCCCGCACGGGCCCCCGGCTCGCTGTCCGGCGCCTTCGCGGACGATGATCCGCCGGTCCTCTTTCCGGAACCCAATGGCCTGATCATCAACGGATTCGCGGAATCCGACGAGTTGATCAAGGAATTTATTGCCAACCTGAAACAACAGGAACGTCAATTGCCGAGCGGGTTGTGGACCCGGGTCGCCCACGTGGAATTCAGTGAGGCGGACGTGCAGAAGTGGGACAAGAGTATCCTGTATAATGCACCCACGGATCTGGAATCCCTGGCAGCCACCGCCAGTACTGGCGCGTATCTCCCGACAAACAACGTGTACTCTTTTGTGCTGCATGTTAAGTTTGTGCGCAGCGAAACCAAAGGCGGAGATCCTCTTCCCGATGCGCCCGTGCGTCAGGCCGCTCCGGCCGGCCGGACCGCCGGCACTCCTGCCGCGGCGGCGCGTCCGGCGGGCGCCACGGCCACTGGGCCAGCGGGCGCCGCGGCCACTGGGCCGGCGGGCGCCGCGGCCACTGGGCCGGCGGCCGTTGGCAACATCCAGGACCAAATGAAAGAAGGTCTCCTCAACCGCCGCAACCGAAATGCGGGGGAATAGGTGCTCCCATGACCAAAGCACGTATTCTAACGGTATTGGCACTGCTGGCTGTGTTCGGCGTGTTCGGCGGCATCTACCAGTTCTATTTCAAGGAAAAGCTCGAGGTTTACAGCCGGGACCAGGAACTTCTACTGGCGTTGGATCAGGCCTACAGCGAACTCAACGACACCTTTGCCGGTTACAAGCCGCAATTGGTCACCCAGGAGTGGAGTGGGCAGCGCCAGCCCTGGCAGGATGCCGTGACGGACCGCACCACCTATTTTAAGGATGGCGGCTGGTACGTCCACGAGCGGATCCCGGAGAATGTGCCCATCTTACGCTTCTGGTATGACGAAGCCGTGAACAAGTCAGCCATGGATGCGTACCAGAGAATGCAAAACAGCATGGGGTATGTTCCCTTTGATGTGTTTGCCATGTTTGGGGTGCCGCGCGCGGAAGAGTACGCCGGCTACGAGCTGAAGCGGCCGGAAGCCAACAAGTCCCTCGGCCGGATGAGTTATGGCATCTCCGCCGTTGAAATGCTGCTCGACGCGAAGGCCACGCGGGTCGATCAGGTTTCCATCTGGCCTCATGACGAGAAACCGCAGCACAACGGCCTGCTCGTCTCGCGGACCGTCGGCCTGGCGTTCTCCATGACCATGGAGAACTTGGTCAAGTTCTTCGAGAAATTACGCCAGGATGAGCGCTACTTTAGTGTCGATGCGCTCCAAATAGACTGGCCCTATATTGCCTATCAGACGGAGCCGCAGCCGCAAGTGCGGATGCTGCTGACGCAAGCAGTCACGAAACGCCAGCCGCAACAGGCGGCCCCGGCCGGCGCCACGGCCGCGGCCGGCGCCACAGGGGCCGCGGCCGGGGCGGCCGCACCGCCCACGGCCCTGAGCATGCGCACGAGTGCCCAGGACATTTTCAAGAGTCAGGGATTCGACCGAAGCCGGGCAACGAAGGTAGAAGAACCCGGCGCCATTGGCAAAGCCTGGAAGTGGTTCAAGCGGTTTTATCTGGGGACAAACTGAGGTCGCAAACGCGATGCGGCAGAGGCCGCGTCCGGGGTGAAAGTTAGGGCCGTTGGTCGACAAACTGCGCAAGATAGCGGCATGGGTGTGGCTGAACAAGGAACGCATGGTCCTGCTGATAGCAGTGGGCATCTTGTGCTACCGTGTTTATGAGGTCATTTTCCCGCCTCCACCCGAGGAACCCAAGCCCACCAACCCGCCGAAGAACGAGTTGCCGGCGCCGGGCCCGGAAACGGAGAAGCTGTTGCCCCCTTCGCCGCCGCCCCGCCCGCCGATCGATGCGCCGGACGACTATGCCTCGCTGTACCGGCGCAATCCGTTCTCGTATAGTTCGGCCGGGGGTGGGGGTGCGACCGAAGTCAAAGAAGATGAATTGGATATTGCGCTGCTGAACATTCAGCCGGGGAATGATGGGGCCCGGGCGCAGTTGCGCGCCGGCGCCGCCAAGAAGTGGTACAAGGAAGGGGAACCCTTCCAGGGCTATGTCCTGGAAGACATTGACGTCGATGCCAAAACAGTGACGATCTATTCCGAACAGCTTGAAAAGCGTCAGACACTTGAGATGGAGCAACCGGCAAGTTGAGACGTTGATCGGCGTTCCGTTATAGTGCGCACAACAGCGGGAGGTAGAAGCCGTAATGAATACTGGTGTTAGGAAGGCTTGGAAAAGGGCCTGTTGCGCCATCGCCTGTCTGACCGCGCAATGGTGTTATGCGCAGGCAACTTCCCAGGAGATTGAAACGCTTTCTCCTGAGGCCATTGAAGCGCCCGCGGCGCCGGCAGAACCAGCCGCTCCACCCCTCGTGGAGGAGGACGTCGAAGTGTCACCTCCCGTGGAAGTCAAAGTGGAGGACATCGTCCCTCCCGCGGCAACCGCCGGAGAAACCACTATCATCGTGCCAGAGGCCGCGCAGGCGCCCGCTCCCTCCCCGCTGCCTGAAGGGGCAGCCATCTCCGAGGCGGACGAATATTTTCGCCGCGGCGTTGCATTATTCAAGCGCGAGCTGTATCTGGAGGCGCTCTCGGAATTCAACCGGGCGCTGGCCTTGCAGCCGGACCACGCGGAAGCAAGAGCTTTCCAGGCGCGCGCCCAGGCCAAGCTGGACTTGGGCACGGTCAGCGCGGCGCCCGTTCCGACCGCGAGCATAGAAATCGTGGACCCCGAGAGCATCGCCCCCGGCACGGCCACCCCGCAACTGACGGCGGAAGAAATCAAGCGCGAGCGCGTGAAAGAACTTCTGGGGTACGCGCAACGCTACATGGAAGCGCAGAAGTTCACCACGGCGGTGGACATCTATAACAATGTCCTCTTGATTGATCCCAACAATGACGAGGCGCGTCAGGGGCTTTATCAGGCGTCACTCGGGGCGAGCAAGCAATCCATTGAAGAAACGGAACGTGATGTAAGTCTGGACAAGCAGACCATCCGCCGTTATACCGAAGACGCGAAACGATTGCCCGAAGGCGCGGACGCGACCGGTATTAAACAGTTCCGTTTCACGGTCCCGGAAATCGAAGAGGAGTACGTCGCGCCGGAAGAGAAGAGCCCGATTGAGAAGACGCTCGAATCGCCCGTGAACATCGAGTTTGAAAAAATCCATATCAGTGAAATCGTCACCTTCATCGCCGATTCGTGGGACGTCAATGTAGTCATTGACCAGCGCGCGGTGATGCCGCCCCCCGAAGCCCAGACGCAAACCGGGCCAGGGGCAGCTCCGGTCGCAGGCGCTTTTCCCGGCGCTCCTGGCGCCTTTCCGGGCGCGCCCGGCGCCGCACCTTTCGCGGGGGCCGCTCCCCGGCGGAGCACCGGCTCAGCCCGGCGCTCGGAAGACGACGACGGTGGCGGCGGTTTTGGCAATCTTGGTGGCAACTTTCAGGCCCAAGGGTTCCCCGGCGCGCCCGGCGCGGCCGGCGCCTTTGGTGCGCCCGGCGCGGGCTTCGGTACGGCAGGTCAAGCAGGCCAGTTTTCCGTGGCCGACTATGTGTACGGGCCACGGTCCGATGGCATGGTCCCCTATATCAAACTGCAGGACGTGACGCTGCAAGAAGCGCTGAAAGCCCTCTTACGTCCTTTGGGCTTGGACTATTCGGTCCAGCCCGGGTTCATCTGGATCAGCAAGCCGGAAATTATTCGCCGCGAGTCCTTCGAGGAAATGGACACCCGGTACTACGAATTGCGCAATGCGGGTTCCGAGACACTCTTCAAGATTGTCTTGAGGAACCCCCTGCCGGTCACCAGCGGCGGCGGTGGCGGGGGCTTCGGCGGCGGCGGCCGGGGCGGCTTCGGCGGCGGCGGCGGTAATTTTGGCGGTGGGGGCTTCGGCGGCGGCGGCGGTAATTTTGGTGGTGGCGGCTTCGGTGGTGGCGGTGGTAATTTTGGCGGGGGCGGTTTCGGGGGCGGCGGTTTTGGCGGCGGCGGCCGCAGTGACTTCTCCCAATTGCCGGGCTCTGTCACGCAAGGCCAGTTTGGCGGTGGTGGTTTTGGTGGTGGTAATTTCGGGGGTGGTGGCGGTAATTTTGGCGGTGGCGGCTTCGGCGGCGGCGGCGGTAATTTTGGCGGCGGTGGCTTCGGCGGCGGCGGCGGTAATTTTGGCGGCGGTGGTTTTGGTGGCGGTGGCCGCGGCGGTGGTGGTTTTGGCGGCGGCGGCTTTGGCGGTGGGGGCGGTCTGGATGTCACCGCTGTGAGCAATATTTCCAGCCTGTTCAGCACGATCAACGATGAGATGGTCGGTGAGCCGCCCGCGGTCATTGGATTGAACCAGCGTATCACGGGCGCCGGCGGGGGTACGGGCGAACTGCGCGGGGCCAGGCGTGATGAGCAGGTAGGCGCGGGGCAAGGGCCGGCGGCCTTGGGTGGGGCCGGCGCACAGAACAATGAGTTTGCCAACGAAGCGCCAATCCTCCAACTGCTCCGGCGGATCATCCCGGAGGTTTACGAACCGTATACGAATGAGTTGTTGTCGGACATGATTTATAACCCGTCCACGAACATGCTCATCGTGCGTAATTCTCCGACGAACCTGAAAGAATTTGAGCGTCAACTGGCCAAGCTGGATGTGACGCCGAAGCAGGTGAGCATCGAGGCGAAATTCGTGACGCTGCGCGTGAGCGATCTGGACAAACTTGGCTTCAAGTGGGATGCCACCTTCTCGGACAAGAACAATCGGCCGCGCAAAATCGACAGTCTTGATGAGGAAACGTATGACTTTGACGTCAATGGCGACGGCGTCGATGACTCCATTCCCTTCTACTCCCGGCCCGATGGCAGCAGCGCCATCCGCAACACGATCACGGAAGGTGTGCTGACTGCACTGACCAACCCCGGTCCGGCGCAGTCCACCTGGAACCTTGTCACGAACATCATTGACAACAAGGACGGCGACAGCCTGAGCGTCACTTTCGATTTCCTGGACAGCTTGGGTGAGTCAGAGTTGCTGAGCGCGCCGCGCGTGACGACGATGAACAATAAGCCGGCGGTCGTGGCGGACTTCACCTCGGAATACTTCGTCACCTTTAATGAGACGCTCGTTGGTGTGATTGGCGGCTCGCTGAACGGGGCGGCCAGCACGTTGTTTACGCAGAACCCGATCCCGCAGCAGTTCAACTTCGGCATTGCGCTCTCCGTCACGCCGCAGATTCGCGACAACGATGAGGTCCGTCTGTGGCTGAATCCAGAAGTGCGCAAGCGTATCGGCGAGAAACAGTTCACCCAGAAGAACATCGTCGGTACGACCACGACGGAATCGGTCATCACCCTGCCCACCACTTCGTGGCAGTCAGTGTGGACCAACGTCATCGTTCACGATGGCGACACGCTGGTGCTGGGCGGTCTTGTGGAAGACACGAGCATCAAGAACAAGGAGAAGATGCCCTACCTGGCTGATATTCCGCTGGTCGGCCTGTTCTTCCGCGGGAAGTCGAGTCAGGTCAGCCAATCCAGCCTGCTCATCTTCGTCACGCCGACCATTATCGACACCACCGGCGCCCGCTTCTTCGATGTGGGAAGCGAGCAGGGCTGATTTATTCTGGCAAGTTTGTTGTGGAGCGGGCGGCCGCGCGAATGCGTGCCGCCCGTATTTGCTCATGGCGTATCTCCTCTACAATACCGCGCTGGCCCTGCTCACTCCGCCCGCGAAAGTGTGGCTGCGCCGGCAGGAGCGCCACCGGCCGCTCCTGGCCCGTTTTGCGCCAGTCGTCCCACCTTTTTCCGATGCGCCCCTCTGGATTCACGCGTGCAGCGTAGGCGAAGTGGGCACGGCCCGCCCCTTGATTGCCGCCCTCAAGGAAACGCTCCCCAACGTTCCGATCCTGCTCACCACGTCCACCGTGGCGGGCCGCGGCCAGGCGGACAAGCTCAACGGGGACGTGGCC
>JACPGD010000152.1 GCA_016182645.1 Candidatus Hydrogenedentota bacterium
AAGCTGCCACCCATGTTTCCAGAATGTGTTCAACTGCCGGAATTAGGATCACCGGCGAAAAGAGAGCCGCTCCAGCAGGAATGCTGGAGCGGTTGCGCTTCGGATCATTTACACGATGGGAGACGGCCGGCTGCATGGAACCCATTTCCGTCGCGTCGTCTCCAAGCAACACTGGTTGCCCAGTGGTCAACGCTTCTTCCAAAAGGCGCCTGGGCTTCCCGGGCAGCGGCTAGCTCCCTGTACCGGTGACCGTTGTCGTGGCCCTGGCGCCGCCGCTAAAGGTCACCGTCCTGTTGCGTGCACCCGTTGCCGCTGGGCAGAACTCCACGGATACCCACATACTCTGGCCCGCGGTTAGCGAATACGCTGCATTCGTCGTCGCGGTAAATGGTAACGGAACGCTGGCCGTACCAATCAGCGTGCCCGTACCCACGTTCGTCACCAGGAACGCACGCGTCGCGCACGAGCCTACGGCGACCGCCCCGAAACTGCGCGAAGCGGGCGAGACGCCAATGGCCGGTGCATTGCCTTTGCCGGTGACCGTTGCCGTGGCGCCGCCGCCGCCGCTGAAAGTGACGGTCTTGCCGAACGGCCCCCCTGCCGTCGGACAGAAGTCCATGGATACCCACACACTTTGGCCCGCTGTCAGCGAATAGGATGCGTTCGTCGTCGCCGCAAACGGCGCGGGAACACTGGCCGTACCTGTCAGCGTACCTGTACCTATATTTGTCACCTTGAACGCGCGTGTCACGCACGAACCTAAACTGACGAGCCCGAAATCGCGCGCCGCGGGTGAGACGCTTATCAGCGGAGAACCGCCCGCGCCGGTGACCGTCGCCGTGGCGCCGCCGCCGCCGGTGAACGCCACGGTCTTGTTGGCCGCACCGGTGGCCGTGGGACAGAAATTCACATACACCCATTGACTCTGCCCATTCGCCAGGCTGTAGGACCCGCCGCTGGAGATGCTGAATGGCGCACTGACCGACGCGCTGCCCGTGAGCGTGCCCGCGCCGGTGTTCGTCACCTTGAATGCGCGCGTCGTGCACGAGCCCAGATTGACGGTCCCAGAATCGCGCGAAGCCGGTGTCACACTAATTGGAAGGGGATCGCCGCTGATGCACAGAGCAACATCACTTGGTGCGGCGCCACCTGGGGATTGATAGCTTCCGTTACCAGGAGCGTTCGCAAGGGCCCAGTAGAAATAGCAACCGCCGCTGCTTCCCGTGGCCCGAATGCTGATCCAGCCCGTTGACCGGCTAATCGGACTGGACAGCACGGCGTCATACTGATACAGGGGCGCGGGAGTGGTGCCGCCCGTAAAGCTGTGACCCGTGTCCGAGCGCACCGCCGTCACGCTTTCCGTGGCGGCAAAAGGCGCGCCTGGGACGCCGCCCGAGTTGACATGCACGGTGACGTCAAACGTCAGCGAGCCCCTATCGCAGCCGCCTGTATTGAATTCAATCCCCCACCACCGCAGGGTCTCAATTTTGTTCGTCAGTCCCGAGAAATTCTCATACATCGCGTGCGCGCTGGCGGAATCGCTGCGGTAAGCGTTCCAGCCTCCGGTGCTCGGATTCATGGGAGGCTGCGAGAAATGGCTCGTCGAGGCACACGACAGACCTGGCGGATCACCGTCTACCGTGAGGGTGAATGAACCCGACGCACCGTTGAAACCGGCCACGCGAATCAGGTACGTGTTGCCCCAAGTCAGGGCAGTCGAAACCTGAGATTGCAGGCCGCAGAAATCGTCGTTGCACGCGATCATGGCCGGGCTGCCGCAGTTATTGGACAGCACGCTCAGCGTTGTGTCGAAGCTGCTGCCGCACAGGGAGAAGGTGTAGGTGTCCGACACCAGCGGCGTAAACGAGTAAAACACGTCTTTCCCGTCATTGGTCGCACAGAGACCGGTAAAGGAATTGGTGGCAAGGACGGTGTTCGCCGACACCGAGCCACCGGGCAGCAAGACGTCGGGAGAACTGCAATCATCGTTGCTGCCGGGAGGAGCCCCGCCGATGCTGTCAATCGCCGCTCCCAGGTTCACGCGCGGCTTGGAGATCGCCACTTTCGTGTCCAGAATCGAGTCGCCCGTGGACGTAAGCGTGCTCAGCACTTGGGCCGGCGTCAGGTAGCTGCCATTGATGGCCATGTTGGCCGATTGCAGCGCCAGCACCGCCCCGGCCGCATAGGGGCACGCCGCCGAAGTACCCCCGAAGGAAGAGTAGTAATCGCCGCTCGAGTACCCGCCGCTGCCCGCGATGTCCAGGGTATATGCCGCATTGGAAGGCGCAAGAATGCCCAGGAAGCTCGCCGTATTCGAGTAGGAAGTCACCTTGTCTGCCGCCGTTGCATCTGTGCCGAAATATCCCGTGCTGCAGCCGCCCGCCGTCTTTGGAGCGCAGGATAAGGCATTCAGGCACGGATAATAGGTCCCGAAGTTGGCGTCGTATACGGCCCCGACGGAAATGACGTAGCTGATGCATGCCGGCCACGCGATCGAGTCGCAAAAGCCATCATTGCCAGAAGATGCCAAGACTGTGATGCCGGCGTTTACGGCGTTCAGGGCCGCGGTCGTCATCCCAGAAGAAGTCGCGTCGCAAGAAGAAAAGTACTGACCGCCGCCGAAACTCGTGCTGATGACTTTAAGCGGATAGCTCGCGTTGTCATTGCGATGCGTCACGCACCAGTCCCACGCGCTGATCATCGCGGCGGTGGTCGCGCTGCCCGTGGCGCCCGGCGAGATCTTCAGGGCATAAATCTTGGCGCTGTAGCCCACACCGCCGATATAGTCCCCACTCGTGCCCAGCGTCCCTGCGGCGAGTCCCGCGCACGCCGTCCCGTGGGCGCCGCCCGCCATCGGGTCGGCGTCGTTGTCTCCAAAGTCGTAGCCGCCGATGACCTTGCCGTTCGGGAAAGACCCGCCGCCCAGCATCGCGTGCGTGTAGTCCACCCCCGTGTCGCAAATGGCGACAGCTAAGTCTTGGCCGTTATAGAACGGACGATAAGTCGAGCCATTTAGCAGCGGAATGCCCTGCGCAAGATGCTCCTCCAATAGGCGCACCGGCTCTATCGCCCAGACATCGCTCAGTTGGGCAAGTTGTTGCAGCCCCGCCGGGGTTACATACCCCGAGAAGCCCGCGAAATTCTCGTATTGATGCGTGAGTATGAATTCGGTCTGCGGCAATATCGCGAGAACCGCGTCCTCATACTTCCAGACAATATCACGAAGGTGATCCAGCGAAGCGTCACTGGACCAGTCCGTGCTGTTGTAAGCCTGAATCGGCTGCTGCAAG
>JACPGD010000153.1 GCA_016182645.1 Candidatus Hydrogenedentota bacterium
CGCCCTTGCGCCACGGGCCGCGCCCGGCGTCACTGAATGATTACGGGACGCCAGGGGCAACAAGGGCGACAGAGGACAGGGCGCCACCCTCAAGCTTGGGGCTTGAGGGCGTCACTCGTGGGTTCTTCGATGACGCTATTGCGGAGGATGCCGATGGGGGGCGACGCGACCTCGACGACGTCGCCGGGATGAATGGGGCCGACACCTTCGGGCGTCCCCGTGGCGATGACGTCGCCCGGTTCGAGGGTGATGTGCTTGGAGACGTGGGCGATCAGTTCCGGCAGGCCGAACAGGAACCTGCGCGTGTTGCTTTTCTGGCGCACTTCACCATTGACGCGCACTTCGAGTTCCAGTTCGAGGGGCCACTCGACCGCCTCACGCAAGAGGATGCAGGGGCCAATCGGGCAGAAGGTGTCGAGGTTCTTGGAACGATACCAGGGTTGGGCCTTGGCGATGTCGCGCTTCTGCATCTCGCGCGCGGTCACGTCGTTGAGGAGGGTGTATCCCGCGACGAAAGCCTGGACGAGTTCCGGGCGGGCATCGCGGACCTGCTGGCCAATGACCACCCCGATTTCCCCTTCGTGATCGACGCGCCCGTACCAGTTCTTGACCTGAATGGCGTCATCGGGACCGATGCAGGTGTCGGCGTTCTTGCCGAAGAAAATGGGTTCTTCCGGCATGGCGCTCTCGAGTTCACGTACATGCGCGGCATAGTTGCGGCCAATGGCGATGATCTTGCCAGGCCGCAAGGGCATGGCAAAGCGGGGCAGGGCGCCCACATCGTAGTCGTCGATGCCTTGCTGCTGCACGAATTCCATGACGCGGCGGTGAAAGGCGCGGGTGAACAGGCCCCTGGCAAGGAGTTCGCGGACCTCGCGCAGGCTGTGCGCATCGACGCCCTCGACGACGCGTTCATAGTCCTGCCAGGCATGGGAAATGTCAATCCATCGCTCCCCCAGCGGCATTGCCAATACAATTTCCCCGTGTCTTTCCACGCGCGCAATCTTCATTGCTTGTTCCTTCAGAGATGATGGGTGAATGGGCTTGGACGCATTGGACGTATGGGACCTATAGGATATATACGGCCTATCCGGCGGATTGACCAATATTGATGCTTGCTGCGAACCTCTTGCATCTCCTGGTGTCCAAGAGGAATGATTAACAGGATAGCGCAACACAGAGGAGAAGCACCATGAAAACAATGCTAGGGACACTGTTGGTCCTCTCGGCGGCCGCAGCGCTTGCCCAAGATACGCCCGGGCATGCGGTCACGACCCTGGAACAGCAGACGGATCTGGCGGTCACCGCGTATAACAACGGCATCGGCCTGGTCAAGGATACGCGTGAACTGCAATTGCCCACGGGCACGCTGCGGCTCGAATTTCAAGACGTGGCGGAGCAGATTCAGCCGGCCACGGTCAGTCTGCGGAGCCTGTCCGAGGCGGGGTCTATCACGATCTACGAGCAGAATTATGAATACGATCTGATCAGCCCGGAAAAGCTGATGGAGAAATACGTGGGTCAGGAAGTGAAACTGTTCAATTTCAGCACGGAAGTCAAGGACTTTGGCGGTTCCAACGTGCAGACAGCGAAGTTACTCAGCTACAACAACGGTCCTGTCTACCTGGTGCGCGATGAAATCTATCTTGGGCACCCAGGCAACGTTATTTTGCCGAAGATTCCGGAAAACCTGATTGCGAAGCCGACGCTGATTTGGGAATTGGAGAACGCCGCGGGGCAACAGAAGATCGAGGCGACGTACGTCACCAATGGCATCACGTGGCAGGCGGACTACGTGGTGACGATTCCCAAGACGGAACAAACACTGGACCTCAAGGGGTGGGTGACGCTCAACAACCAGTCGGGCGCGACGTATACCAATGCGCAGTTGAAGTTGGTGGCGGGACAGTTGAACATGGCGCCGCCGCCGATGCCCATGGATCGAGAAATGAAAATGGCCATAGCCGGGGCCGCTCGTGAGGCGATGCCGGTCGAGGAAGCGTTCGCGGAGTACCACCTCTACACGATGCCGCGGCGGACGACGGTGAAGCAGAACCAATCGAAGCAACTGGCGCTGCTGGATGCGGCGGGCGTGGGCTTCACGAAGAAGTACGAGTACCGGAGCGAGCCGCATTTCTACTACCAGTTCCTGCCGCCGATGCGCGACCAACACGTGCAGGCGAGCATCGAGTTCCAGAACAAGGCGGAGAACAAGGTGGGACTGCCACTGCCGGCCGGGGTGATGCGGATCTATCAGGAGGACAGTTCGGGCACGTTGCAATTCGCGGGGGAGGACCGGATCGAACACACGCCGAAGGATGAGAAGGTGACGCTGAGAATGGGCGAGGCGTTCGACATCGTGGCCGATCGCATTCAGACGGATTACCAGGTCATTGCCAACAATGTGCATGAAAGCGCCTTTGAAATTACAGTGCGGAACCACAAGGCGGCGGACGTCGTCGTGGATGTGGTGGAGAATCTGCCGGGCGACTGGCGCGTGCTGGAGAAGTCGATGGAATTTGAGAAGAAGGATGCGCAGACGGTGATCTTCCATGCGCCTGTGCCCAAGGATGGAGAGGTGAAGGTGACGTACCGAGTGCAGGTGAGAAGTTAATTAGTTCTTGTTGCGGAAAGGCGATTTCGGGAGGGCGAGCGTATCCGCGAGCCGGTTCCGATGCCGTGAATGTCCGATTTCTTGCGGCCCTCAACCGGCTCGCGGGTACGCTCGCCCTCCCGAAAATTGTTTCCACAACAGAATCTAATTAGTTTCTGTTGCGGAAAGATCCAAATCTGCGTCATTCCGAACGAATGTGAGGAATCTCGCCATGCGATTGCCCAGATTTCTCACCGTCGTGGCATGAGATTCCTCACATTCGTTCGGAATGACGCAGAGGTCGAGGGAGGAGGGAGGGCGCAACGGAAGCTCAGATGAAAACGATCACGGCAGAGCGGATGCGGGAGATTGATCGGCGGTGTATCCAGGGGCTTGGTTTGCCTGGAGCGGTGCTGATGAACAATGCGGGCGCGGCCGTGTTTCAGGAGGTGCGCGAAGGGCCGGTGGGGGTGGTTTGCGGCAAGGGGAACAATGGCGGGGACGGGTACGTGGTGGCGCGCCTGGCGCTGGCGGCGGGCCATGAGACGCAGGTGGTGCTACTGGCGGAGCCGTCCGAGATCACGGGGGACGCGGCGATCTTTCTGGGGGTGTATCGCAAGATGGGCGGGGCGGTGACGGTAGCGGTGACGCCGGAGGCGGCGCGGGCGGCCGTTGCGGCATTGGCTAGTTGCCGCGTGCTCGTGGATGCCCTGCTAGGCACAGGCGCGAAGGGAAGTGTGTGCGAGCCGATGCGCGCGGCCATCGCGGCGTGGCCCGCGGTGTTCACGGTGGCCGTGGATGTGCCTTCGGGGTTGAACGCGGACACCGGCGTGCCGGACGAGGTTTGCATCCGGGCGGACGTGACGGTCACGTTGCATGCCGCCAAGCCCGGGTTTCTGGCTTCGCGCGCGGCGCCGTATCTGGGCCGGCTGGTGGTGGCGGACATTGGCATTCCAGGTGTCTGCGAAGAGGACAGCCGCTGGGAGCAGCGGTCTGGGGAGGTTGATTCTTTCGAATAGGACGGATAGAGCTAACGACCTTGCGGCCACCACCGAATTTTGAGATCTAAGACTTGAAGGAGCAATCGTGCAGAGATGTCCGGCGTATGGCAACGCCGGACTACTCAGAACTCAGAACTCAGAACCCAGAACTCAGAACTTATTTAGAATGCGTGCATTCATAGCGATTGAATTGCCGGATTCCGTCAAGAAGGGCATCGCGGCGCTCCAAGAACGACTGCGCAAATCCGGGGTGGCGGCGGCGTGGACGAAACCCGAGAACTTTCACCTCACGCTGCGCTTCCTGGGCGACGTGGACGAGGAGAGGATTGCTTCGCTGCGAGACTTCCTGCGGGAGCACTATGGCCAGTGCGGCGCACTTCAGCTTTGTTTCCAGGGGGCGGGGGCCTTCCCAGACCTACGGCGGCCGAACGTTCTCTGGGCGGGATTGCGCGTCCTTGAAGGGGACCTTGTGCCCATTCAGGCCGTCGCGGAGGCAGGCGCGGTCTATGTGGGCCTGGCGCGAGAGGAGAAGGCTTTCCACCCGCATGTGACCTTGGCCCGGCTGCGCGATCGCCGGCGTTTCGGGGATTGCCGGGAAGCACTGGCACGATGCGCCGCACTCGGGGGGGATGCATTCCCCGTGCGGGCTGTGGCATTATTCAGTAGTCAACTTGACGCCGCGGGGGCAATTCACCGCCGAATTGAGGAGTTTCCCTTTACGTGAGTCCGGATCCCTCCGTTTTGCAGCTCGCGATGAAATCCTTGCTGGGCAGTCTGCTCACCTTGTATATGATGGCGCTGCTCTTGCGTTGGCTGGCGCCGTGGTTGGAACTCGAGTTGTCACGAGGCTGGTTGCGGGTGATACCGCGCGCGGCTGATCCACTGATCAACCTGATGCGGCGGCTCCTGCCGCCCATGGGCCCCATGGACTGGGGACCCGTCGCCGCCGTGGTCCTGGTCTGGATAGTCCGTATCATTCTGGTCAATTACTGAGCCGGGGCCTCCCCATTCCGGCGAGGCATATTTATGAGCGAACCAGACGCTGAGCGACGGCTCGACCATATGCTCGTGCAACAAATCACGGCGCGGGGCGTCAGCAATGCGCACGTGCTTGCGGCCATGGCGGCGGTGCCACGTCACCTGTTTGTTCCCGATGCGCTGTGCTCGAGATTGGCACCGGCAGTGGGTATCAGGCCGCAATCCTCTCCCACCTGGCCGCGGAGGTGGTCAGCATCGAGCGGCACGCCGCGCTGGCGGAGGAGGCACGGGCACGGCTCGCGGCACTCGGCTACACGAACGTTTCCATCCTCTGCGCTGACGGGACGCTCGGCTATGCCCGCCTGGCGCCCTATGATGCCATCATTGTCACGGCTGCCGGACCGCAGATACCAGTGGCCCTACTCGATCAACTGGCCATGGGAGGACGCTTGCTCTGCCCGATCGGGGACCGGCACGTGCAGCGGCTCATCAAGGTGGTCCGCACGGAGGATGGGTTCCGGGAGACCCCCAGCATCGACTGCGTTTTTGTTCCCCTGGTCGGGGAACAAGGCTGGCCAGAGCACACGGCGTAAACCGGGAGGGCGAGCGTACTCGCGAGTTCTGGACCGCCGGAGGCAGGGATTCGGACAAGGAACCGCTCAAATGGCGATCCCTATTCTTCAAACGGGTTACGCCGCGCTTCCTTAGCAGCCGGTTGGAAGCCGCGAGAAATTGAGCTTTCACGACCGGGCAACCGGCTCGCGAGTACGCTCGCTCTCCCGAAATCGCTGTTCCAGACTAGAAGATAACCGATGGCCCGGTCCGCGCGGGACCGGGCCGTTTGGAGGTTACGGCACCTGATAGGGGTTGGCACCGGAGTCGATGGCCTGCCCGACAATCTTGCGGACGTCGGCGGCGGAGAGGCCACTGGCGATGCACTCTGCCGTGGCATCGATGAGGTGCTCTTTGGCCATGGCGCGCGCGTTTTCGCGGCACAGCTTCGGCGCCTCGGCGGACACGGTCACGCCGACCCCGCGGCGCGTGTGTACGAGTTTCATCAACTCCAAATCCCGGTAGGCCTTGGTGACCGTATTGGGATTGATCTTGAGGGTTTCTGACATCTCGCGGACGGAAGGCAGGGTGTCCCCGGGATTAAGTTTCCCGGCGGCAATTGCGAACTGGACCAAGTTCTCAATCTGCACATAGACCGCGATGGGTCCGTCAATATTGACGCAAAACTGCACGTCCTCTTTCGCCATGCGCGTCGCTCCTTAGGTGGAAAAGAAACAGCAAAAACGAGTTAAACACTAAAACCATGATTCAAATTTTAGCACAGGGCTTGGATAGTGTACAAGCGCAATATAGGCTCAACAGGAGTAATAAAATCGATGAAACCAATTGAGATTTTCAATTAAATTACTATAGCTACGATTACTACGCATGTTTCAGGGGAGACCATTCTCCCCTTGAGGTCTTGCTACCTTGTCGCTTTTGCCTGCTACGACTATGGTTATTTCGCCTTTTGCAGCTTTGGTGTCATAGGCGGCGACTAACTCGCTAAGTGTACCTCTCTCAATACGTTGGTACTTTTTTGTCAGTTCGGAACAGATGGCGGTTTTGCGGTTTCCATAGGTATCCAGCGCGCTTGATAGGAAGTCCTTTACGCGATAGGGCGACTCGAAGAAGACCAGGGTGTGCGGCAGTGCCGCATCCATTTCGAGGAACCGTCGCCGCGGCCCCGGTTTTCGGGGGGGGAAGCCCTTGAACGTGTAGCTGGAGGTAGGCAGGCCGGAAAGCAGCAGGGCCACCGGGATACTGCTGGCCCCCGGCAGGACGTCGAGGGTGTGTCCAGCCTCCAAGGCCGCGGTGATGATGCGATAGCCCGGGTCGCTCAGGGCGGGGTAGCCGCCATCGGTGCAGAGGCCCACGCTCAGCCCCTCGGCGAGCAGCCCGAGAATGCGCTTCCCCCCCATTTGCTCGTTATGTTCATGGTAGGAGAAGATGGTGCGCGGGCTGGGAATGCCGTAGCGCTCGTAGATACGGCGGGTGATGCGGGTGTCCTCGCAGGCGAGCGCGTCCAGTTCTCCCAGGACGCGCGCAGCCCGATGGGTGAGATCTTCCAGATTGCCAATGGGGGTGGCGATGAGAAAGAGCGTACCGATGATTCAGCTCCTATTGCGGTGCGGATCTTGGGGCCAGCATGGCAAAAGATTCTTCGCTTCGCTCAGAATGACTGTAAACTGAAGATCAGCCTGTATTTGTTCTTTCGTGAGCGCAAATACTCCGCTACGGTGGGTTCGTAACTCAGGATGACCGTGTTCAATTGCATTGGCCTTACCGTCGCTCATGATTCTATCCGAGGACGAATGACGGTGATCCCGGCTTGGGCCAGGGAGCTTGAGAGCCGTTCAAACATGGCCTCATTCTCGTACGTTCCGACGATGGCGCCGCCGGACCCGGCGAATTTGGCGCTGGCGCCGGCGGCCCGGGCGCGCTCGATCATGGCGATGTGCCGGGGATCCAGTTGGTAGAGCGAGCGGCGCAGGTCGAAGTTTCTGTCGAGCCAGGGCCCGATTTCGCCGCCGCAGCCGGACACGAGCAGATCGTGGACTTCTTGGGCATAGCGGGCGAACTCCTGCATGGCTTGAACCACTTGCGGGTCGCCCTGGAGCCAGCGTTCGCGGATATTGTTGTGGAAGGTCTCGGAACCCTCGCCGAGGTCTTCGTGATACGCGATGTAGAGCGGCGGCAGCAGGGCCGGATCGAGTTCTTCATAGCGGCCATGCCCGTGCTGGGCCATGAACTCGCGGTCAAAGTCCATGAAGACCAGGCCGCCATAGACTTGGATGACGCGATCCTGAAGCCCGGCGGAAATGCCCAATTCCTCCGTTTCCACGCTGAGAATCAGGTTGGGCAATTCGGGCTGGGGAATGTCAACCTCGTAGAATTCGAGCAGGCAGCGGAGGGTGGCGGTGACCAGGGCGCTGGAACCCGCCAGTCCGAGTCGCCGTGGAATGCTGGAGCGGTAGCGAATGGAGAAATTCCTGGCGGGAAGCTCGATCTGGTGGGCGGCGCAGTACTGGGCGAACTTCCGGATGGCCGCTTTCATCAAGCGGATGCCGCCATAATACCCATTGCTGCGCACGTCCTCCATCAAGTCCTGAATCGAGGCGTACTTCGAGCGGTCCTGGAAACTGGGGATGATCTCGACTTCGGCATTCTCATAGAGGGTGACCTTGGCGGCGAAATTGCGCACAATGAGGCTGATGGTTTTGCCAAAGTAGCCATCAGACGGGTTCCCCACCAGACCGGCGCGCGCATAAGCAGTGGATTCACAAGGCATTAGCAAACACTTCCTTACCCATGGCAGGGGATTTGGCCTGAGGGGAGTAGTGTAAATCAAAAGATTGTGGGACACAAAGGACTTGGAACGGGCCAGCATGAAGCTGGCCTTCTCTGTCCACGAAGCATAGGAGAAGACAAGGGGTTGCCGCAAGAGCGCGTGATGATGTAAGTATCTATTTTTCCTAGATATAACCAGGATGTCCTTGCAGGTCTGCGACGCTTGGTGTATGATTTTACATGGTACCAGGCAGAGAAACGCCCTTGCAGTAGTTGACTGGCGGCACAGGTAACGGGACGTTCAGGCGCGTCTTGGGGAGGAGTGGGCAACTTGTCACGGCTTTTCGTGCGATGCGGTGGCGTCCCCTTGGGGCGCGGGACGATAATGGTACTGTGCCTTGCGGCGGGGCTTTCGCTGCTGACCCCGGCCGTGGCGAGGGCGGCGAATTTCACGGTCGACAACACCGGCGACGCCGGCGATGCGGCCCCGGGCGACGGCGTGGCGGACATAGGGGGATCGTTTGGTGGGACCACGCTGCGGGCGGCGATTGAAGAAGCCAATGCGCTGGCGGGGATCGACAGTGTCGATTTTTCACCCTCCATCTTGCCGCTGGTGCTCACGCCCGGCTCGCCCCTGCCGATCATTTCCGACCCCTCTGGCGGATTGACCATCGATGGGGGCAAACAGGTGCGCATTGACGCGGGGGGGACCTTTGGTCCCGGCCTGTATATCGCGTCTGCCAACAATGTGATCGCCAATCTGGCGATTGTGAATGCCAATGATGCGACTGACCCGGGGGCGGGCATTTATATCAATGGGACGGGCGCCACGGGTAATGTGGTCCGCGGCTGCGAATTGGGTTTTATCGGGGTCAGCGCGGCGGGGAATGACGCGGCGGGGATTCTAATCAGCAATGCGTCCGGCAACACCATTGGGGGAACGACCGCGGCCGACCGAAACGTCATCTCAGGCAATACGCTCTCGGGAATCCTGATCCAATCCTCGGGATCTTCCATTGCAAGCAATAAGGTTATCGGGAACTACATCGGTACCGACGCCGCCGGAACAAGCGAGATCCCGAACGGCCAGCACGGCATCCGCATCCGCGACGGCTCTTCGATCCGCATAGGCGGGACCGCGGCGGGAGAAGGCAATGTAATCTCTGGCAATGCGAGCTTCGGGATTCGCATCGAGGCGTTCAGGGGTTCGGGAAGCAGCATTGACAACCATACTATCCAGGGGAACCTGATCGGGACCAGCGCCTCCGGCGACGCGGCAGTCGGTAACGGCACGGGAGGAGTCGAGTTCGAAACCACAACTGCGACTGAATCCGCGAGCAACAATACTGTGGGCGGAACGAGCGCGGCCGCGCGCAACGTTATCTCCGGGAATGGCGGCAATGGGTTGAGTTTCTCGGGTCCTGGCACCACATCCAATACGATTCAAGGAAATTTCATCGGCACAGATAGCACGGGTGCCGGGGTGCTGGACAACTTGGGTAACGGCATCTCTTTTACGGGGAGCACTTCTTCCAATGTTGCCGGTGGCGATTTGGCCGGGGAGGGAAACATCATCGCCAACAGCGCCCTTTCCGGCATCCTGGTGGACGGCTCCGTTACCCATTTCAATTCATTTGAAAGAAACAGCATCTACAACAGTGGTGTTTTCGGCATCCAGATCACCGGGGGCGGCAACGACAGCGTGGCCCCGCCCGTCATCACGAATCTGTCGCCAGTGACCGGTACCTCGAATCCAGGCGATGAAGTCGAGATTTTTGCCGATCTCAGCGATGAGGGGCAGACATTTCTCGCCCAAGTGATCACCGATGCGGGGGGCGGTTTCTCCACGGTAGTCGACCTTTCCCCTTATGACGGGCAAAACCTCACGGCTACCAAGACCGATGCACTGGGCAATACCAGCGTCTTCGGCGTAGCAGTGGCGATCGATTTTCCGGATATTGTGACGCAGCCGGCAGACGATGTTGTAGTCGAGGGGGATCCCGCTTCATTCCAGGTGGTGATGAGCGTGGGGCCTGGGGGCTTTACATTCCAGTGGGAATACGCGGCGGACGGCGTCAGTTTTTCCCCGCTGGCGAATGATACGACGCATAGCGGCGTGACCACCAACACGCTTTCCATCTCTCCGACGGTGCTGGGGGACAGCGGCAGCTACCGCTGTGTCGTAACCAACGCCCAGGGTCTGACGACCACCAGTGATGCGGCCGTACTCGACGTCATCTTACCCGACCTGAGCGATGTGACGGTGGACACGGCCGCGGACGTGGTGGACGGCAACATCAGCTCCATCTCGCAGTTGCGTGCCGATAAAGGAGCAGACGGTTTCATTTCGTTGCGGGAAGCGATGTTCGCCTGCCGGAATACACCTGGCGCGGACGCGATCGATACGACGCTGTCCGACGCCACGATCACGCTCCTCGGGGGCGCGTCCCTCCCGAACATCAATGATACAACGGGGGGGGTCAACATCGATGGCGGCGGACAAATTACGATTGACGGCAGCGGCGTTACGCCCGGCGGGAGCGGCTTCATCATCACCTCCGCGGACAATACGTTGCGCGGGATGAACGTCCTGAATCTCAGCGGGAACGGCATCTACATCTCCGGGCTGGGGGCCATGAACAATACGGTGGCCGGCTGCGGGATTGGAACGAATGCCGACGCCGATTTCGGGAATGGGTTGGCGGGAGTGCTGATCGACGGTGGGGCCACGAACAACGTCATTGGCGGCACGACCACCGCCGACCGGAACATCATCAGTGGCAACGACGTTGCGGGTATCGAGATCAATGACGCAGGCACCGATGGCAACCAGGTGATTGGAAACTTCATCGGGACCGACGATAACGGCTTGGCTGCCTTGCCCAATGGAATCGGCGTGATGGTGAATGGGGGCACAAACAATGTGATTGGGGGCAACGGCGCCGGTGAGGGCAACCTGGTTTCGGGCAATAGCACTTCGGGTGTTGAACTCAATTCGGTGAGTGGGGACACGATCCAAGGCAACATTATCGGTCTGGATGTAACCGGCACGGTCATCCTGGGCAATGGGGAAACCGGCGTCTGGCTCGACGCCGCCGCTAACAACAATATTGGCGGGAACACCGCGGGGGCACGCAATATTATTTCCGGCAACAACGGTGGCCTCCGACTGACGGGCACGTTCAGCACCGGCAACACGATCCGCGGGAATTATATTGGTACGGACATCAGCGGGACGTCTGCCGCGGGCAACCTTACTTTCGGAATATCCGTGGAGGAAGGCTCCAGCAATACGCTGGGGGGTGCAGGCGCTGGCACGGGAAACGTCGTTTCAGGCAATGGCGGCACCGGTATTGTGCTTGCAGATGCTTCGGACAACATTGTACGGGGCAACCTGATTGGCACAAACGCGGCGGGCACACTGGCCCTCGGGAACAGTGTCCGTGGCATATCGATTGAGGGCCTTAGCGGGAATAACATCCTCGGCGGGGCGGCGGCCGGAGCGGGGAACCTGATCTCAGGGAATTCTGGGCACGGTATTTTCATGGGCTTTTCGAATGTCCAGGGCACCTCGATCCTGGGGAACAAGATCGGCGTTGACGCCGCGGGGACGGGGTTTCTGTCGAACAATGGTTCGGGGATATTTCTGGACGCCACGAGCGATAACGTGGTGGGCGGCGTGGCGGCAGGAGAAGCGAACATCATTGCGGGCAATGCGCTGGACGGCGTCACGGTGGACTCCGGCGTGCGCAATGCCATTCGAGGGAATTCCATACACGCAAACCTGGAAGACGGGATCGATCTTCTGAACGGCGGCAATGTCGGTTTCGCGGCGCCGGTCATTACGGACACTGGTCCGGTCACCGGCACGGCGCCGGCCAATGCGACGATCGACATTTTTGTAGACACGGAAGGCGAAGGACGTGTGTACAAGACCACGGTGGTGGCCGACGCCTCGGGGAATTTCAACAGCGGGGTCAATTTGGAGCCGGACGCAGGGAATAATGTCACGGCCACCGCGACGAACGGGAACGGCAACACGTCGGAATTCAGTGCGCCGTTCTTGTTGGAGCCACAGTTGGTGGTGGACGGGCCTGGATTAGATTTTGGCGACGTAGAGGCGGGTCAGAGTTCAGACCTTATTATCCACTTCCACAATGACGGCGTGGGCAATCTCAGCGGCAGCGCCACGGCCCCCGCCCCCTTCTCGATTGTTGCGGGCGGCACGTACAATCTGGCGGGGGGACAGGGGCAGGATGTGACGGTCCGCTTCGCTCCAGGCGGCGCGGGCGACTTCGCGGAAAACATCACGTTCACGGGAGGAGGAGGCGCATCGCTCCCCCTCACTGGTACGGGTGTCGTTGCCCCGAATTTCACGCAACAGCCTGCGAGTCAGACCGTGGTTGAGGGCGACACGGTGGTGTTCAGCGTCGCGGCGACCGGCACGGCGCCCATCACCTACCGTTGGCGCTACCGGCCCGTCGGCGGGGCCTTCAGTAACATGAGTAATGGGGGCGGTGTCTCGGGGGCGCTCTCCCCCACGCTCACCCTGAGCAGCGTGGCCACCACCCGAACCGGAGACTACCTATGCGCGGCCACGAACGGCGTCGGCACGACCAATTCCAACATCGCCACGCTGGCGGTGGTCGATGCCGCCACCGCCTCCGTGACCGTGGACACGCTGTCTAATGCCTCCGATGGCGACACCTCGTCTATTGCGGCATTGATTGCAAGCCGCGGGGCGGACGGTTTCATCTCGCTGCGCGAGGCGATGACCGCGGCGAACAACACTGCCGGGAGCAACATCATTACGTTCAGCGTCAGCGGCACGATCGCTCCGTCCACGGCGTTGCCGGCGCTCGCGGATATAACGGGTGGGACATCCATCATTGCATCCAACAACATCACGGTCTCGGGCGGTAGTCTGAGCGCGGGACAGAGCGTATTCCGCCTCAACAGCGCGGGGAACTCGCTGCAATTCCTGGCTGCCATCAATGCCCCGGCGTCGGGCGTCGAAATATCCGGCGCAGGCGCCACCAATAACTCTGTACTCGGCTGCCGTATCGGGAACGACGCGGGAGCGGCCCAACCTAACCTGATTGGCGTACATATTCACAGCGGCGCAACGCAGAACGTGCTTGGTGGCGCCACGGCCGACCAGCGCAATATTATCTCCGGTAACACAGAGGATGGCGTGCGGATCAGAGGTGCTGGCACACGTTTGAACCAGGTCATCAATTGTTACATTGGCACTAATACCGCGGGGACGGGCGCCTTGGCCAATGGAATCAGCGGCGTGCATATCCTGGAAGCCGCCAGCGAAAACACCGCCGGTGGCGCCACGGCCGACCAGCGCAACGTGATATCCGGAAACGCCGTAGATGGTGTCCACATCGAATCGGGTTCAAACGCCAACATTATCATTGGCAATTATATTGGAACAGACAACACGGGCCTGAGCGCGCTGGGCAATACCTTCAGCGGCGTGGTCCAGAATGGTTCATCCAGCAACCGGATCGGGGGAAGCAACGCGGGCGAGGGCAATGTCATATCGGGAAATGGGTTCTCCGGGATTCGCGTCGAAACCTGTACGGACACGGAGATTCGCGGCAACTTAATCGGTGCCGCGGGTGATGGCGCCTCCGCGGTTCCGAATACAGATGCCGGGATCCATGTTGGTGGCGGCAGCACGGGGACGATCATCGGGGGTAACACCGCCGTAGAACGCAATATAATTTCCGGCAATACGGGCAACGGGATCGAAATTCACGGTTTTGGTACAAGTGCCAACACGTTGACGGGAAATTATATTGGCGTGAACAGTGCCGGGACGTCGCCGCTGCCCAACGGCGGCAGCGGTGTGAGCGTTTACGAAGCGGCAACGACCAATCAAATCGGCGATAATACGAGTCCGCTGCGCAATGTGATTTCGGGGAACGCCAACGTGGGCGTGTTGATCAAGGATAGCGGCACCACCGGCAATGTAGTGGAGAACAATTATATTGGCACCACTATCACCGGGAATGCGGCGGTGGCGAATGGAACGCACGGCATACTGATCACGAATTCCGCGTCGGGGAATACCATTGGCGGCACGACCCCAGGAGCGCGCAATGTGATTTCGGGCAATACCCGCGATGGCATCCGCGTAGTGGATGCCGCCTCGAACTCGAATATCATTCGGGGAAACCGGATCGGTGTCAACTCGGCCGGGACGCCCGCCGTGGCCAACCTGGACAATGGCGTCAGTCTTTTCGGGGGCTCGGGCACGATTGTTGGGGGAACAGTTGCGGGCGCCGGCAATCTTATCTCCGGGAACAGCGACGACGGCATCCGCATTGCC
>JACPGD010000141.1 GCA_016182645.1 Candidatus Hydrogenedentota bacterium
CCGCCGCAAAGGTGGGCCGCCGCCCCTTGCGGTCCTTAAGCCGCAGGAAGCCTGTCACCATGGGGTGGGTGCCGAAGAGAGTCGCGTAGCGGTTCCAGATGCACAGCCACAGCGTGCGCCAGTAGAGCGCCGGTGGAACGCGGAGCATCATGTTGACGATATTGTCTTTGCTGTAGAATGTCTCCCATGCCTCGCGATACAAGCCATACCACTGTCCCGCCGGAATCCGCGCGTGGCGAAATGTCTCGTGGAAGCTGTCGTAATTGTTCAGGTCGGCATCCAGCGGCGTGCCTTGTTGCACCATGTTGAAGTGATCGCGCGAGCCGGGCAGCGGCGTGAGCATGAAGAAGGCAGCCTCGTCCACTTTGATCTCGTGTTGGAGCATCGTGATATCGCGGCGGACGGACTCAACGGTGTCGTGCGGGAAGCCGATGATGTAACCTACCTCAACCAGGATATCCGCTTGGTGCCAGGCCTCGACCATCGCCGCGTATTGCCCCACCTTGTTCTGGCGCTTGCCCGCGGCGGCGATGTTCTTCGGATTGAGCGTCTCCATGCCGATGAAAACGAGGTAGCAACCTGCCGCCTGCGCCTTTTCGATGAAATGCGGGATGCGCCACGCCTGCGTGTCCACCTGCATCATGAAACGCAGGACGATGCCCTGTGCGCGCAGGGCGATCATACCGTCAAACAGCGTTTCCCAAATCGCGCTGCGCGCGAAGTTATCGTCGGTGAAGAAATAGACATTCACGCCGTGTGCATGGTTCTCTTCGATGCTTTTCAGAATGGCTTCGGCGGAGCGGAAACGCATTGTGCGGCCCTGCACATTGATAATCGTGCAGAAGGAGCAGTTGAAGGGGCAGCCACGGCTCGTGTCAATGGTCCCCATGTTTTTCCAGACGAAGCGCTTCAGGTACTCCTCGTCTTGCTGCGGGACAGCGGCGTGGCTCAAGTCCGGCAATTCCGTGATGTTGTAGAGGGGCCGCAACGCGCCATCCAGCGCATCGCGCAGAATCCCGGCCAGGGCGCCCGGCGCTTCGGCCTCGCCACGCACCAGCGTGACCCCGTGCTCAAGCATCCGCTGAAGTTCTGGTGACGGCTCACCAAACAGCGCCAGCACGCCACTCACATGGAACCCGCCAATCATCACCGGCACATCATGCTCGCGAAAAGCCAAGGCGATGTCCGCCGCGCGCGGGAACTGGTTGCTCTGCACCCCGACCAGTCCCACCAGCAATTGCGCGCCCGACTTGCGCGCCCGCCGCACAATCCGCTCGATCGGCACGCGCTGGACCGAGTCATCGTAGATCTCGACCGTGAGATCTACGTCGCGCCCCAACTCTTCGGTCCCCGCAAGCGCGCAGGTGAGACTTTTCAAACACGCCAATGTATTGGAAGGCAGCACATTGCGCCAGTAGCGCTGGACATAGCCTTCGTCATCATAGCGAGAAGGCAGGACATAGCAGACCAACAATTTGCGCGGCATGGCGAGGTTCCCCGACGTATTTTCCGTAGCCAGTATAATACAAACTGGCCACCTGGATTTGCGGGAACGATCACTGACAACATTTCACGAACCTACGCGCCAAGTTCTCAAACGATCCGCCGCCTGGCTGCAAGTGCGCACAGTAGGAAAGCAAACGCCCCAACGGCTGCCAAATCTCCCCACAAGCTGCTGTTCAGCGGCAGCGTTTCACCGCCGCAGCCGAAGATGCGGAACGGTTTATCTTCGGCGGTGCCGAGGCCGCGGAGTTGGATGTTGACCGGGCCGTTGATGTCGCCGCTAAAGCGAATGACGCCGGTATAGGCGGCGTCTTCGGCGGGAGCGAAACGAACACGCAGCGTGGTGGTCTCGTTGGCGTCGAGGCTGTAGCCGGTGGCGCCGATAATCGAGAAGACACCGTCGGGATTATTGGTGATCGTGGCCGTGCCGTCGAGCGTGCCGCTGCCGGCATTGCGGAGGGTCAGGGTGCCTTCGACGGATTCGCCGACTTTGGCCGTCCCCACGAGGAACTGTCCGGACACAGCGGGGGTGACCTGAAGTACCGGGCCGGCCGCCGACGCGGCAAAGGGACCGAAGGTGGAGAGCTGTTCCGTTTGCGCGGTCAGGACACCGCCGGTGGTTGAGACGTCGCTGGTCGAGTCCGCGGACCAGTTGCCATCTGCGGCCACGATGTGAACGCCCGTCGCGGGGTTGTCCAACACATCGGTCGGGTGCCCGAAGAACGTCACGTCCTCGCCGGGAGTGAAGGCGAGCCCGCTGAGGGACAGATAGACGGGCAGTGCAACCAACCGCGCGGCAGGCACTTCCTCGAACGTGTCACCTCCGTCGTCGCTGATGAGCAAGCTGACTTCGAAATAGGTGCCGCCGGCGACAAATCCAAGCGGGACGGGCAACATGGCTGCGCCCTGCGTGGCGCCCAACAGCCCCTCGAGATCGCACGAGATGGCGGCCATCAGAATGCCCTGTTCGCCGCAGTGTACGAGGCCATGCGGCGCACTCACCGTGATGGACTGGGTCGGGTCATCGGGCACCACAGCCGTGAGGGTGACGTAATCGCTTTCGTTGCCCTTGCAAGCGCCGAACCACGTGACCATGCTGACGGCGCGCGGGCAAGCGTCGGTTTCGACGGCGGCGAGCCATTGGTCTCCGGCTTGGCGGAGCACGTCGAACGGCTCATCCGCGAAGCCGTTGCCGTCGTCATCGTCGGCCGTGTTGACAGCGAATTGGAAAGCATCGCTGACGACGGTGTCCCCCGTCTCGAGGGTCTCGGCGGTGGCAGTGAGCGAGTAGGAACCAATGGGCAAGCGCGCGGACACGGGGAAATCATTCGCATGGTCCGTGGAAGAGCCCACGACGTTGCCGTTGATCCGGTAGGTGACACGGACCGTACCTTCGGGACACCCAATGTCGTCCTGAAGTACGAGCTCCGAAGTAAGCGGCACATTCACCGCGGCACTGCCGCGCGGCATGAAAACATCGCCTCCTGGCGAGAGCGTTCCAACGCCCACAATTTGCGCGGGTACATTGCGGACGAAGACGCGCCGGACAACCGTAGTGGCATCATTACCGGAAGAGTCTTCCACGTCGTAGCGCAGCAGGTATTCGCCCGGCGCGTCCGTGTCCACGGCGCCCGTGACGTTGATCTCATCGGTCAAATCGCCATCGACATTGTCGTTGGCCGTTGCGCCCGGATCATCGAAGGGACCGCTGCCACAATCCAGGGATATCTGCTGATCGCCAAGAAGTGTAATCACCGGGAGGACGGTGTCCACCACATGGACCGTGCGAATCGCAGTCGTAGCGTCATTGCCAGCACTGTCCGTCACATTGTAGCGCACTTGATACGTGCCGACGGCGCCCGTGTTCACGGGATTATCAACAACAATCTGGCTGGTGAGCGACCCGTCGCAGGCGTCTGTTGCCGTCGCGCCAGCGTCAGTGTAGACGGCGCCAAAAGCGACGTTGACGGTACCGCTCCCGTTAATGCGGATAGTGGGCGGGGTAATATCGCGGACAATGACCGTGCGCGTGACGGTCAGCGCCGGGTTGCCTGCGCCATCCGAGACGTTATACCTAACGGAGTATTCGCCAGGGTTGTGGATGTCAACGGTACTGACACGTGCCAGCGCATTGGTCAGGTCGCCCGCGCAGGAGTCAGCGGCGGTCGCCCCGGCATCGGTGTAGATGGCGCCGCACTCGATGGTGACCGTGGCGCTGCCCAGCAGAGTGATGACCGGTGGCGTTGTGTCGGCAACCACGACGCGGCGCGTTACGCTCGCGGCCGGATTGCCCGCGGCGTCAGTCACATCGTAGGAGAACAAGTAAGCGCCCGGCGTGCTCGTATCCACGGCGCCGGAGCGGACAATCTCCTCGCTAAGATCGCCCGCGCAGATGTCTGTGGCCGTTGCTCCCGGATCGTTGAAGACACCACCGCATTCAATGTTGATGGTGGCCGCACCGAGGAGAACAACCCGCGGCGGGGTGGTGTCCACGACCCGGACCGTGCGGTTCACTTCCCTCGCCTCGTTCCCCACGGAGTCCGTAGCCGTGAAGGTGATGATATAGGTGCCGGGGACGTCGGTATTCACTTCGCCGCTGGCCGAAATGCGCCCGCTCACGTCGCCTTCGCAGCCATCCATGGCGATCGCGCCTGCATCCACATAGGCGCTGCCGCATTCTACATTCAGTATGGCGGCACCGCGCAGGATAATGACCGGGCCGGTGCGGTCCTCCACCACCACGGTCCGCGTTTTTGGCGTGGCGGCATTCCCCTCGCGATCGGACACGTTGTACGTCAACTGATATTCGCCGGGGGCGGCCGTGTCCACAGTCCCTGTTACAACGATTTCGTTCGTCAGGTCGCCGTCCACATCGTCCGTCGCGACAGCGCCCGGGTCTGAAAACGGCAAGCCGCATTCAACGGTCAGTGTTGCCCCTCCGATGAGCGTCAGGATGGGGGGTGTTCGATCTTCGCCACAGAGCGTGGTTCGCACAACGGGGGAGCGCTGTTCCGCGCCGCTCTGCCGGTACAGGGCTTGTCCGGCAATCATCACGTTGCCGCTCTGCACCGCGGGCACGCCCACAATGTAGCGGAAGGTGAACGGAAAAGCCGGCGTTTCGATCCACAGGAAGCTCAACTCATTGGTTTCTTCGTCGAATTGTGAAGCGTCCGGCGCCTCCTCGCCCGTCGTGCCCACAAAGGTGAATCCCTCCGGGAGCGTGTCCAACAGGCCAAGCGCGGTGACCGCTTCCGGGCACGACGCATCGAACGTAACTTCAATCTCGTGGTTTTCCCCGGGCGTATAGCAGCCATTGGGCGAGATTCGGGTGAAGGTAAGGCACGGGGCGAGCAGCAGCGTGGTCAATACTTCATTGCTGCGGAGTTCCGGGCCATTCGTGCGATAGGTGGCGGCGCCCCGCACCTGGACCTCCTGGCTCGGGACCTGCAACAGGTTCACGCGATACTGGAAACTGTAAGGGAATGTGGTGGGCGGCTCGATCCAGGCGAATTGCAGCACGCCGGTTTCTTGCGTGAATTTCACCACGTCCGGCTGCGGATCGGAACTGACGTACGCGAAGCCCAGCGGCAAACGCTCTTCCACCGCCAGGGCCGTCAGCAGTTCGGGATTGCCCGAGGAGGTCAGCGTGATGCGGAAGTCGAGGCTTGTCCTGCCAGGGGGCAGGAAACCGTTCTCGTCCAACCCCAACACTTCCCGCGCCATCGTCAGCGAGAGTTGCGCGTGGGCGCTCCAGCTAAACACACATAAGAACAGCCCTACGCAAAACCTTACCCCGCGCGGTGTCATTAAGCTTCCCTTCCCGTTGTCGGAGGAACACGCCTCCCTCAAAACGTGCCTCGTGATTATAGGGGGCGGGTGCGCTTCCGTCAAGCAGAGACAGCACTTAGACACGTATGCGGCAATGTTCACCTAAATATAAGGGCGAAAACCCGGACCTTCCGCCTTCGTGCACGAACTTGCCCTTGCGAACCAGAAGAAGAAATCGCAAACGCCGATGGCAAGGCTGGAAGACTACTGCTGGGCGGGTGCCGTCGGCGTCTCAGCCGGGGATGTGGCCTCCGCGGGGGCTGCCGTTTCTGCTGGGGGCGACTCTGGTGCGAGCGCAGGCTCAGCCGCCTTGGCCGACGCGGCTTCCGCCGCGGCCGGCGCGGCTTCCGCCGCGGGCGTTGCCGGGGTTTCCGCGGGAGGTGCCGGCGGAGTGGCTTCCGGCGCAGTTGGGACCGGCTCGGTGCCCGCGCTTGGCGCGGCCGAGGGCGCCGGCTCCGCAGCCGGCGAGGCCGGAGCCGCTTCGGGCGCCGCTTCCTCGCTCTCGGACTCCGCTTCAGGCTGCGGGAACAGGTCCGGGTGCGCCTGCTTCAGACGATCCAATTCCTGCTGGGCCTTTGCGCTCAGACGGGATTCCGGGAACCTCGCCTGCTGCGACTGATAGGATTCGATTGCTGCCTTGAGGTCGCCTTGCTTCTCATACACGCGGGCCAGATTCGTGGGCTGACGGCGCGCTTCAAAGGTGTTGGGCCACTTGGCCATGACGTCCTTGTAGGCCGTCAGGGCCGCATCCAACTCACCCTTATTCTCCGCAAGGAACCCGAGACCCTCAATGGCCGTGGGGACATGGGAGGAATCAGGAAACTCGTCCCGCACGCGGCTGAAGGCTTTCTCGGCTTTATCATAGTCCTGTGTGCGGATGGCCATCTCTCCCATCACATAGACGGCTTCGGCGGTCCAACGGTTCCTGTCTTCTTCCGTCACCCGCGCAAGTTCGGTAACCTGCGCCGCCGGGTCTTCATTGTCGATGGCCGAAGCATACGCCGTGGCGGCTTCACGATCCTGCACCATCGTGTGCAAGCGAAACAGGACCCCCGCCAGGACACACGCGACCAGAAACACGGCGGAACCGGCATACAGGAGCGGATTCTCGCGCATGTGTGCCAGGAGCCGTTGCAAGTCCTGCCATTGTCCCCGTGCAGCCGCCTGAGACTCTGTGATCGGGGCGCGTTTCCTGTTGCGTTCTTTTTGCACCATGGCCATTCCTGATTACTCCACTAAAGCGTGATGAAAGCAAAAATAATAACTCGCGCCGGGCAAAGAGGCCTGTGCGCATCGGGGGCTATGCGCCAAGAGGCCCCCACTCGACAATCAGCCACGTATCTTTCGCGCGTTCCAAATAGACCGACACTTGCCCTTGCAGGTTGATTGGAGGGAGCGTGGACGTCTCCATCGGCTCCGCGATGGTCCCAAAAGTCTCGATGGCGCGGGCGCGATCACCCTCCACCACAATGCGCGGATTGGTCCTCGTAATCTTAATCGTGCGATAGGCCCGGAAAATCTCACTCAGATAGTTCCGGATTCCGTCGTAGTCGCGGCCTTCGCCGTCTCGATAGCTCCGCGACACATGCGCCAATACCTTGAATATCCTTTTGGTTTGCATCCCTGTCTGCACGTCATTCAGGACCAGCGCGATCTGCTCTTCGTCCGTGGCGCGCGGCAGAGAAAGCGCCGGCAATTCGACACCCAAATCGCTCTGACAAGCCGCCAGGGCCAGCGTGCCACACACCGTCAAAACACTTGCCCAAGTCCCCCTCGACACGCCTACAACCCCGATCCAGTGTCAGGCGTCAGATTCAAGATGAGCAGCCTGGGGCGTGGAATGCCCTGCTCCTGCACTTTGACCTCCAGCCGCTTGCCCTGCTTGGTGAAGATAAGCGTTTGTCCACCCTCGGCCTGCATGGCGCTCTGCAGGATCCACTCTGTCGTGGGCGCTTCCTTGATGTAGAAATTCGCCAGTTCATTCACGCTCGCCTTCGACGTATAGACCATCCGGCCAATCTGAAGCGTCGGGGACTCGTACACATACGAGCGCTCGAAATCCTCCTTCACCTCCAGCGGGAGCGGCACATCCTTAAAGCGCTGCTGCGGGGAGATGGCCAGCCCATCCTGGACAACCGGCGCGGGGGCGGGCGCAGGGGCCGGCGTGGACTCCTCCAACAACTCAACAGGCGGCGCCTGACTCGACTTTTGCCAAGGCATCTGCATCGGCGTCTGGCAGGCGGCAAGAAAGGCAGCCAGGAACAGGGTCGTCGCTAGTACTGGGATTCTTTTCATGATATGCCCCCTCATCTGGGTGAAAAGCTTTCGTCACATACGAGGGTCAATGCTGGACTTTGAGAAACAACAGAAACACCGGACACCGCAGCATCCGGGGTAATGCCGCGGAGCATACCATAGATATCCCGCTGAACGCCAACTGGTTTCCAGTACTGGCAAGCGATTCCCCCAATTGCGGGCTGCGGCGCGTCCTGGGGACATCGCGTCGGAACAAGAAAAACAAACCCGGGGGATGGAAGGATTGGTGGGCGAGGCGGGACTCGAACCCGCAAGGGATCACTCCCAATGGATTTTAAGTCCATCGTGTATGCCAGTTCCACCACTCGCCCAAGAATAAGTTCTGAGTTGCGAGTTTCGAGTTCTGAGTTGGAACGAGGAAGAGGACGGTCCTAGCGGGACCGGCCGGGAACTGTGACTCGTCATTCCTAATTCATAATTCCTCGTTCATAACTCATAATTAAGAATTGGAGGCGGCACCCGGATTCGAACCGGGGAATAAAGGCTTTGCAGGCCTCTGCCTTACCACTTGGCTATGCCGCCGGGAACGAAAAAGATTGTAGCTAAGCTTGGCGAATGAAGTCAAAGACTGGGGGAAAAACTCGCCGGCGGCGAGCGTTGCTGCTCGCCGCCGGCTTCGTACTTCAGACTGTTCTGCTCAGGTCAGGCGCGGATTACACGCCGGCCGCTTCGCCAATCGGGGGGCTCGTGGCGTCCGCGGCGCCGCCATCCACGAACCGAATCACGCCACTGGCATCCGTGAAGAAACCTTTGTTGCCCGTAACGCCCAGGTCCGCGGGGTCAGCGTTCGCGGTGAAGTTCGTCGCGGCACCGCCCAACGTGTAGTTGTAACCGCTCTTGACCCCGGCCCAGTCCCCATCGAGGAAGGTGGGTGTCGAGCCAGTAAGGTCGTCAAACGAGGCGGTGTACTGGTAGTTGGCCGCATGGTAGGCGACTTCCGCACCCACGATGGTGCGCAAGTTGCCGATGGCCGCCGATTCGTTGGACTGCATGCGCGAACGCAGCAGGTTCGGAATCGCGATGGCCGCGATAATCGCGATAATGGCGACCACGATCATCAATTCAATCAGTGTAAAGCCCTTGTTCTTCTTCATAGTCCGTCCTCCTTGGATTGGTCACACATCAGTTATGGCAGACGCAATCACACACGCCCGCCGGTCATTCGCTCAACTTTCGAGCGATGGAGGATGCAAAGAGCGGGCCAAGTCGAGAAATAGCGAGTTAACTTCCTTCCACACAGTAACTTAAGCAAATCACGGTTCGCTTGCATCCAGGGGTACTTACGAGAGGTTAAGGACGGAAAAACGCCCCCAAATGACAAAAAATGTCATCCATGAACGTGATCTCTGGCTGCGTCTTTCGCCCTTAGCCGTTGCCCCACGGCTATCCGCAGTGGACAGCCGAACAGACTTAGGGGCCAAGCTGAGCGTACTGACGCAGTCTTGGGGACGCCGGCTCGAGTGGCGGGTCGGCCCCGATATGGTAAACATGAACCTTGATGAGCCCTGTATTGACCGCCAATTTCCGCATGGCCGCCTCAGAAAGGTCGATTACCCTGCCCTTCACATAGGGGCCGCGGTCATTCAGGCGGCAGATGACCGACTTACCGTTTTCAGCGACGACAAGGTAGTAATCGCCAAAAACACCATTGCGCAAAGCGCAGGTCAGTTCTTCGTCCCGCAGTGCTTCCCCGGAGGCCGTGACACGGCCGCTGCTGGCCACGGTATAGTAGGAAGCAATTCCCTCCGCGACGGGGGGCACGGGTTGCTGCGATAAAATCATCAACGCAACGATTTGAAACATGCTACACCATCCTCTTGGTGAGTGCTGGCCTCCCGGTGGAGCTTCGAGGGGGGGCTGTGTAGGTACCTACCGCTAGTTAAAATGGTCCTTCCGCTACTGAAAACCAGTTCCAACTGCCAGTCGGTCTATGGGGACCCAGTGAGGTTGAAGGGTGACGGTCAGCGACCGCAACTCGCCGCATCCGCTCCTTCATCGGGGTCCCTGGACGGGGATGCAGCGATAAAAATGTTGGCAGATCCTGTCTCCGTCCCCCCGCCGAATCCCCCAAGGGTTCGCCGGCCGGTCCGTTGGGTCAAACGCGGCCTTTTACTCCCGTAAGCCATCGCCTGACCTGCTCCAGCGCAAAGACGCTGGTCCGGATCTGGCTGCGTTCGCCTGATCCGAGGTGGCCAATGCTCCATTCTTGCCGGCCCGAGGGCGTTTGAAACACCACCCGGACCGCCGGCTCCACCGAATCGGCCACCACCGCCAGGACGCAGTCAAGCCCGGAGTCTAGCAAATGGGAAATCCCCCGGTCAACCCCTGGAAGCTCCCCCCGAGACGGGGCCGGGGTGGCGGATCGGTCCGACCTGTCGGACCAGTCAGACATGTCTGACTCCTCAGACCGCCCGAGCGGCAGCACCACGCCGTGCGCAGAGCTCCGCGCGCCGGCGGCGCTAAGGCGCTGCGCGATCATGCCACCTGTACTCTGTTCCAGCAGTCCAAGTTTCCAGCCGCGCTCCTGGAGGAGTTGATCCACCACGGCCTCCAGGGTGTCGTTGTCTGCCCCCATGATTAACAAGTGCTTGTGCCTCAACGATTGAGGACGCGCGTGCCGCGATGCGGATACGCACGGCATCCGGTGACGCCAGCAGGCCGATGGTCGGGTTAGTCGAGGCCAGGATGAGGTCGCCGATAATGCTATCCACCCGGCTCTCCCCCATCGCACATACCTTCAAGACCCGGCAATGGAGCACGCCCTGCTGCCCGAACTTCCGCAGGAGGTACGGAATCACCTTCGTTTCGAGCATCGGCTTGAGTTCCATGGGTACACCGGGCATGCAGATAATGATGCCCCGCGCGTCCTCGATAATGAGGCCAGGCGCCGTGCCGTGGGGATTGTCGATGGCGATGGCGCCCACGGGAAGCGTGGCCTGCCGTTTGTTGTTTTCCGTAATTTTTACACGCAGGGGCGCGAAGCGCTGAACGACCTCATCCCAAAGCGCTTGCCGGAACTCCAGCTTCCGGCCCAGCAACTCGGCGATGCATTCTCGGGTAATGTCGTCCTCGGTCGGGCCGAGGCCACCGCTGCACAGAACGACGCCGGCGCGGCTCAGGGCACCGTCCAACGCCGCCATAATCCGCTGCTGGTTGTCGCCTACCGTTGTCTTTTGGAACAGGTTAATTCCATGCAGCGCAAGGGTTTGGCCCATGTAGGAGGCGTTGGTATCCTGAATTTGACCAAGCAGCAGTTCGGTGCCAATCATGAGAAGTTCGGCGTTCATGGAATGGTCATCCCTACGGCTTACAGAAGAAGATGCAGTATACCTGATACTGCCCATCGGAATCGCCGCATTTGATAGACAGAACCCCTCGGTGTATAGTCATTGTATAAACGACAGACCTGGAGGAACAGGCGATGCAAACGCAGGTTTCAAAGTGGGGAAACAGCTTAGGCGTTCGGATTCCCAAGGCTTTGGCTGACGAAGCGCACCTGTCCGAGGGCACCGAGATTGAATTGTCGGTCGTCCAGGGCAACGTGGTACTGTCGCCCGTGAATAAGATCAAATATCGGCTGGAGGATCTTCTCGCCCAGATCACGGACGAGAACATTCACCCTGAGATTAGTAGTGGGCCTTCGGTCGGCCGCGAAGCATGGTGAAGCACACAGAGAACTACAGTCCCAAAGCGGGAGATATTGTCTGGATTGATTTTGACCCTCAGTCGGGGCGGGAACAGTCAGGCCGTAGGCCCGCTCTCGTCGTCTCCCCTCAAGCCTATAATGCGAAAGTCGGATTAGCCCTTCTTTGCCCGGTTACAAGCAGGATCAAGGGGTACGCTTTCGAAATCCCGCTAACCCACGGCGGACCTATTAAGGGTGTCGTTCTTGCTGATCAAGTCAGGAGCCTGGACTGGCGGACACGCAGAGCCATTTTTGTTTGTGAGGCAGGGCCGCTAATACTCCAAGATGCATTGGCCAAGATTGTGGCCCTCTTGGAAAGCGATTAGATGACTACCGCCTCGTCCGCGTGTCCCTCAGCCGCCAGTTCATCCATCAATTCGCGGCGGAACCGGGCGATGTCGGTGCGGAGGGCGTCGCGGGTGAGGAAGTAGTCGCTGCTATGGACGATGAGGTTGGCGCCCATGGCGGCCCAGGCGATGGCTTCTTCAATCCCGAAAGAGTAATGGTAGCCAACACCCACCCCCGCAGCACGACCTTTCTCGATGATGCGGCGCACGGCCTCGGTGAAGCGGGGGTTGCGATAGTCCTCGGGGATGCCCAGGCTGATGGACAAGTCGTGCGGCCCTATCAAGAGTGCGTCCACCTCCGGAACGCCCAACAGTTCATCCAGCGCATTAATGGCCGGGACGCTCTCGATGTTGACGATCATGATCTTGTCTTTGGCGTAGTCGCCCAGGTACTTGACCAGTGCCGGTTCAAGTTGGGCCTGACCTTCCAGGATCGCCTGCATCCGCGCGCCTTTCAACGGGCGCAGCTTGACCGCGCCCCGGAGGTCTTTCACTTCCTGGACGGATTCCATGTACGGCGCGACCACGCCGAGGGCGCCGCCGTCGATAGCCATGCAGGCAATATACGGGTCGGGCTTCGGAATACGAACGATGGGCGGCAATCCCCGCGCGGCATAGGTCTGGCACATCCAGGACAACTCGATACGGTCGATCGGGATGTGTTCGGTATCGATAAAGACGAAGTCCAGCCCAACGCTGGCAATCATCGGCGGCCAGATCGGCGAAGGGGAAACAATGCAGGTGCCATAGACGCGCTTCCCCGCGCGTAGGCCAGCCTTGAGTTCTGTTCCGGTCATGAAGAAAACCTCCTACGAGTGAGCCTTGGGGAGAGCGCGCGTAGTATAACCAATTGGTCAGAGCCACCGTACTATCCAGTCCATCTTTGCGCATCTACTTGAAAGTTGCTCATCATTTCTACTAGACTTTATCTGAAAAGTGAGGGGAAGAAAAATGAGATTGACTGTCGAAATTGATGAGGAAAGCCTTCGACAGATTCAGGAAGCGACGGGAGAGAAGAAGAAGTCTCCGGCCATTCAGAAGGCGATTGAGGCGTACTTACGAAGCCAAAAAGTGCAGAAATACCTGGACATGGTGCGAGAAGGGCACATTGACTATCCCATGACGAACGATGAACTTGAAGAGATGCTGGACAATGATGCTGATAGACACTTCAATCTGGATTGAGTTCTTCCGCAAATCGGGTGACCCGCGCGCTCGCCAGCGCGTCGAACAGCTCATCACCGAGGGAATGGCCGGCTATACCTGTCCGGTATACTTCGAATTAATGGCGGGGGTGCGCGATCACGAGGTGGAGCTGATCAGGCAGGGTCTCTCTTTCTGCCGCAGGTTTACGTTTGAACCCGATTTTTGGAATCTCGCCGCGCTTGCCTACCGGCGGCTGCGGAAGTCCGGTGTCACGGTACCGAAGGAAGATGTGTACATTGCCGTGGCGGCCGCGGAAAACGAATTGCCTCTCCTCTGCCGGGACAAGCACTTCGACATCATCAAGGCCAAAGCCGGGTTGAAACTGCGGCTGGAACAGTTGGCCTGAGGCCGGCCCAGATGCGCGAATCAGGAGCCGACCGCCCGGCCTTTGGCGTATTCGCGGAAGCGAACGGTGGCGATGGTGCAACCGAGGAAGAGGGCGGTGAGGAGGACCAAGATGATGACTGCCTTGGTGGCGCCCACGAGGAATTCTTCTCGCTGGAAGCCTGCGAGGATGGCCTGGACGGCTTCGTTGCCGCGCTGGGTGGCGAGGACAGGGAGGAGGGCGTTGGTGTATTTCTTTATCGTCAGGAAATCGACGACCCCCGGCACCATGGTGGCCAGGCGCTGCCAGCCGTAGAGCACAACCACACCAATGACAATGGGCCAGCGCACGACGGCGCCGAGAAACATGGTGAAGCTGCCATAGACCGCAACAGCGACTACCGCGACGGCGAGGTAATGCAGCATAAGCTTAACGTCGGTGAAGTTGAACCCAAAGTTGGGCAATGTCGTGCTGGCGGCGAAGGTGAGCAAGATGGAAATGGCGAGAATAACCGAAGCGATGAGCACATAGGCGGCATAGCGGCCCAGGATCCAGGCGGAGCGCGGCAGGGGCCGCGTGAGAATGTAGATCATGGTCTGGCCTTCGACTTCTTCACCGATCAGCATGGTGGCGAAAAAGAGTGCCAACAGTGGCCCGAGGGCGTCGATGTGGAGTTGCTCGACGAGTTGGACAAAGATCTTGTTGCCTCCCTCGGCAAACTGGGCAGAACTGAACATGACCGTGGCGAGGGGCAGCAAGACGGGGAAGAGAGCAATGGCGAAGGCCAGCACCAGCCGTTGCCGTCGCAGCATGAGTTGGAGGGCGTGGCCGACCGCCGCACGGAAGCCGTTCCAGTATCCGGCGGCCCCGGGGCGGCCCGCCCAAGGGAGGTCGGCGGGGGCATTTGATGGAGTGGATTCAATGGACATGATGGACATGATGGACACCTTGGGCCTTAGCGCCGGACTTGTTCCGAGAGGAACCGTCGCGTTCTCCCTATTTTTCCCATTTCTCCCAGTACCCCAGTTTCAAGAGTGCACCAGGTAGTCAAAAACGGATTGCAGGTTATCGTCGGCGCATTGAATGCTCTCGATGTGAAGAGCGCCGTCCAACGCCAGGTCGTTTAG
>JACPGD010000157.1 GCA_016182645.1 Candidatus Hydrogenedentota bacterium
ATCGGGATTGCCTTCGGGATCAAGCACCGGCTCGCCGTTGTCCCACTTGCGCAGCGGAATCTCGCCGAGAATGCGCAGCTTTTCATTCGCAAAGTTGTAGAAGTGCTGGCCCTCGTGCGGGCCGTAGCTGCGGTGCGTGTTCGGTTCCATCGCAAGCAGGCGCACCGCCCAGATTTCTTCGTCGTCGTATCGGCCGGCGTCCGCGCCTTGCGTAAACCAATTGCTGCTCTGATCATTCTCTGGCGTGTTGAAAGCATCGAGCCCGTCGAAAGTGTCCGACCACTGTGTCACATAGCCTGGAAAACTCTCGCGCTTGTAGAAGCTGCTCGTGCCGACAAGGCCATACGGCGTGCCCGCGGGCAATTCGGGATGCACGCTGCCGTCATTGGGCAGCCACGGAAACTCATAGGGTTCGTCCTGACCATACAAGTCGCGGTAGGGCAGCAGCGCGCGCGGCCAAATCTCGTTGTACTCGTCGTCGTTCTTGATGTAGACGAGATCGGCGAGGCCGTTCAGAACGCGCCCCCCGGGAATGAGATAAATGCCGGCATCGACGGCGGGCAGTGTTCCGGGGCGTTCGAGCGCATTCACCGGCCCCGGCGACCACGACACGAGCACATCGTTGTTGCGCCCGGCGGACGGATGTGTGAATTTGCCGACGCGCCCGCCCCCCGCGCCTTGCGGCGCCGCCTCATCCCCGCCATGCGTGAACGGCGTGATGGAATGAATGCCGCGCGGGCTGAAACCCATCTGGAAGGGATAGTGAAACCCCTGGCCCACCGTCTGATCAATGGCAGGGTTTTCATCAGGGAACGCGCTGTGGAAGCGCGACTCGCCCACAGGCGGGTCGAGGGGAAAGCGATAAAGCGCGCCGAACCCGAAATTGTTGAGGTTGTAGTAGTCCTCCACCACGAGATCGCCGCCGCTGAGTTGCGTCATGAAATGAAATGCGCCCGCCTGCTTGAAGGAACTGACGAGCGGCTCCCAGTGGCGCCCATCGGGCCAAATCGCCCAAATCCCCCAGTTGCGCTCGTCACGCAGCCCCTGGCTTTCATAAGAACTGAACGCGATCCGTCCATCCACCAACGGCGTGGGATGCAGCGCACTGCCGATGGTCATCGGCGCAATGGGCGTGACGTTGCGGCCGTCTTCGTCCATCACGAAAAGTTGCAAGCACGGATTGGTGAAGCTTTTCGTCGGCATAAAGCCATTTCGATTGCTTACAAAGGCGACCTGCCCGCCCGCAAGCGGACACGGCGCCATATTGACGATGCCATAGCCTAGGCGGTTGTAGCCTTCGGGCGGGTCTACCGGATTGGATTCGTCCCAGCGGCCCGCGCCGGTATTCGGTGTGAACTCGCCGAAGGTCAATTGCTCAATGCGCCGCGTCGGGATATGGATGCGGAAGATGTCCGCGCCCGCTTCGGAAAGGTAGCCGCGCTGGTAGTTCAAGACCTCCGGGCGCACATCGTGGAACAGCGCATAATAGACCCACTCGCCGTCGAAGCTGACGAACGGATCGGTCACTGCGCCATCACCCGGATCGAGGAGGACTTCGTCGCGGCCGTCGGGATAAAGCAGAATCAGGAGACAGCCCGGTTGGATGCGCGCGGGATGGAACACTTCCGGCCAGACCAGGTGCACTTCATCGCCATAGCGCGGCATGCGGATGTAGATGATGGAGTAATCCACGGGGGACTCGCCGCTGGCTTCCGCCGCGAAGAGCAGCGAGGCCAGGAGCATGCTCAGCGCCAGCAGCATTAAGGCCGCCACGCGCGGGACCCACAGGATGGTTGAGTGCATCAGCATAGACTCGCCCTCCATGACCGGCGTTCCCAGGCCCTGCGGCCCAGGAAACGCGCCATCGAGTGGAGAAGCGAGGGCAACCGTCATGCCAATACAATCCCTTATCGCGGAAGTCCAGCAATCATCACGGGTTTAGTATACCTGGAAGCAGCGCGACGTGCGGGAAACGTGATTGGCTGGCGACATTTTTTGTGCGGGAACGGCAAAAAGCGGCAGGGAGGGAATACGGAGGATCGACTCGCAGGGGGTGGCGCCCACAATAGAAAGTTTTACCTCAAGAGAATAATGTAAAATGAGAGGCAACACTCGGCTTGTGGATGATCCAGGCAATGACCAAGACACAACAATTCAGACAACTCCTTCAAAGTGACCGAACGGAATTCCTGATGGAGGCGCACAGCGGTCTGAGCGCCAAGATCGTGGAGGAGGCCGGTTTCAAGGGTATCTGGGCGAGTGGCCTTTCCATTTCGGCGGCACTGGGGGTCCGCGACAATAATGAGGCGAGCTGGACGCAGGTGCTCGAAGTCTGTGAGTTCATGAGCGATGCCACCACGATTCCGATCCTGCTGGACGGCGACACCGGCTACGGCAATTTCAACAACATGCGGCGGCTGGTGCACAAGCTCGAACAGCGCGGCGTGGCGGCGGTATGTATCGAGGACAAGCTCTTTCCAAAAACGAATTCCTTCATCGAAAGCGAACAGCAGCCATTGGCGGATGTGGATGAGTTCGCGGGCAAGATCAAGGCAGCCAAGGACGGCCAAAGCGACCCGGATTTTTCTGTTGTGGCGCGGCTGGAAGCGTTTATCGCGGGGTGGGGGCTGGACGAAATGCTCTGGCGGGCGGATGCCTATTACGAGGCCGGCGCCGACGCCTTGCTCATCCACAGCAAGAAGAGCACGCCTGAACAAATCATTGCCTTTGCCCACGCCTGGAACCAGCGGCCCGTGGACCAGCGATGCCCCCTGGTTATCGTACCGACGACGTATTACAGCACCCCGGTCCAGACCTTTGAGGAGGCGGGGATCAAGATTGTCATCTGGGCGAACCATAACGTTCGCGCTTCCATCCGGGCCATGCAGGAAACGAGCCGGCAGATTTTTCAGGAGCAGTCATTGATTCGGGTCGAGGATCGGGTGGTGCCGGTGAAGGAAGTGTTCCGACTCCAAAACGCGGATGAATTGCTGGCCGCCGAAGAGCGCTACCTGCCCCGGCGCGGGGAAAGCCTGCGCGCCATCGTGGTGGCCGCGGCGCGCGGCAGCGACCTGCGCGATCTCACCCAGGCCAAACCCAAGACCATGGTTTCCGTGAACGGGCGCCCCATTCTGCACCGCCTGATCGAACATTTCCGGCGTGAGCGGGTGAAGGATATTGTCGTTGTCCGTGGCTTCGCCAAGGACGAAGTCCACGCCCCCGATGTGACCTTTGTGGACAATGATGCGTTTGAGACGACGGGAGAACTGTACACCTTATCGCTGGCGCAAAAGCTGCTGGAAGGAGAACTCATCATTTCCTACGGCGACATCATCTTCCGGAAATACATCTTGACCAATCTCCTGGCGGAGGAAGACGATATTGTGCTCGCGGTGGACGCGGCCTGGCAGCAGCGGCCCAACTTTAACGGGTTGGAGGATTTTGTGAGCACCTCCCAGCCCTACTCACGGACTTATGGCGAAGATGAAGTTTTCTTGACCAGAATGGACACGAAATTGCCCGTGCACACCATCAATGGAGAATGGATTGGCCTCTGCAAGACTTCGGCGAAAGGCACGGCGATTGTCAAGGCGGCCATCGAGGAAATGCAGCAACGCGAGGATTTTCGGGCATTGCAACTTTACGACTTGTTCAACCATATCGTCAGTCAGAACCACCCTGTCCGCGTCATGTTCATCACGGGGCACTGGGTGGATGTTGATAACCTGCACGACCTCGCGCGGGCGCAAGCATTCTAGGGTGGACCATTCGTGTTCGGTTAACGCGGGTATTGCTGTGATTTCCATCTCTATTCATCGCACAATAAACGTTTGCGCGAACGCCTCTGGATTCCCGCCTTCGCGGGAATGACGAAACGCAGAAATGGCCCAAGAGCACCGTCATTCCCGCGAAGGCGGGAATCCAGAGACGGGGGTGTTGCGCCTAGACAGAACACGAATGTAGAGTGGAATCATGATCAAGGCCGAATCCTTCATCGAGCGTATCCGGCGACTGGGCTATTCACAATTCGCGGGCGTGCCGTGTTCCTTTCTGACACCCTTCATCAATTTTGTCATCGATAATCCTACGCTGGACTATGTCGGCGCAACGAGTGAAGGCGAGGCCGCGGGGATTAGCCTTGGCGCGTACCTTGCGGGCCGGAAAACGGTGACGATGTGCCAGAATTCCGGCCTGGGCAACATGGTGAATCCGCTGACGTCGCTCAATTATCCGTTCCGTGTTCCGACCCTGTTGATCAGCACGTGGCGCGGCCAGCCCGGCGTGAAAGACGAGCCCCAGCACGAGCAGATGGGCCGCATCATGCATTCCCTCCTCGACGTGCTGGAGATTCCCTGGCTGCCATTCCCCACCGAGGAAGCCGAGGTCGATGCCGTGCTCGCGCAGGCCGAGGACAGTATGCAAGAGCGTCAACGGCCCTTTGCGCTGGTCATGGCCAAGGACTCGGTGGCGCCGCATGAATTGAAGCACTCGCCACGCCCGCAGATCGTGCAGACGGATTCGCGCTGCCTGTTGGGCCTGCAAGAACAGGCGCGGATGATCCGCACGGAAGCATTGCAGGTCATCCTCGAGACGCTGGCGGGCAATGAAGCGATCATCGCCACGACAGGCAAGACCGGGCGCGAGCTCTTCACCATCGCGGACCGGCCGAACCACCTCTATGTCGTGGGCGGCATGGGCACGGCATCCGCCATCGGCTTTGGCGTGGCGCATGCGCTGCCCCAGCAGCCAGTGGTGGTCATCGATGGCGACGGCGCCGCCCTGATGAAGCTGGGCACACTCGCCACTGTCGGGTTCTACCAACCGAAAAATCTGTTGCATATCCTCCTCGATAATGAGCAGCACGACAGCACCGGCGGCCAGCAAACATCGTCGGGCGTGACGCGGTTTGCCGAGATGGCCGCAGCGGCGAATTACCGCAACGCCTATGCCGCGGAGCGCGAAGACGACGTTAGGGATTGCCTGGAGGAACTGCGAAGACGCGAAGGCCCGTCCCTCCTGCACGTGAAAATCAAGCCAGGCTCCCCCAAGGAACTGGGGCGACCCACCGTCAAGCCGCACGAGGTGAAGGAGCGGTTTATGGCGTTCTTGCGAAGTGCGCCAGGCAAATAAGGGTTGCGCGCACTGGCCCCTCCTCTCCGCCCGGCCATGGACAGAATATAACCAGGGGGAGGATCAGAGTCTTGCCACTTCCCGGCACTCCGGTGTGGTAAAGTGCATCAATTGGCGTAGATTTTGGATTCAATCTCCTGGCACGCTGGATGCTCATGCTTGACAGACTAGGCTTAACCGCCAAAACAGGGAGATCTGAGTCATGATGATTGTCTGGTCGTTTCTTGCCGCCATTTTGTCTTTGTTTGGGCTGGACACCGGCTCCGGTTGGGACGGTTGGGATGGCCATCCCGGCATGATGGGCTGGTGGTGGTAAGACACAAGCCGCTGCCGGGATGACAACGGCGGAGTCGATTCTCTTTGGGCTGATGGGTCACACACCATTTCGTGGGGCCTATCGGCCCTTCCGCTGGTCAGGGGCAACTTACAGTCGATAGGTTCTCATCGGGAACGTCATCAAAAAATGTGTCTTCCGGATCATACGCCGGCACGCCGATGATGAGTGCTTCCAGGTCGCCTTCGGCGTGGTGCATGTGGTAGGGCTTGATCCAGACGCAGTCGCCGGGGGCGAGGGAGACGCGCTCGTTGTCGATGATGAGCGTGCCTTCGCCGCCAAGGACGTAGTAGTACTCGTGGGTTTGCTTATGCCAGTGGGGCTTGGCGTTGTCCACGCGCAAGCGCGTGATGCTGGCGGGGACGTTGTCATCTTTTTTCAGCAGTCGCTGGCGGAAACCGCAGGTGCTACGCTCCTGTGCTTGGGCGTCCGCGGAAACTTTTACGTAGGCGGCGTCGTTCATGGAGATTTCTCCGTCGGGACCACTTCGATTTCGAAGAGTTTGGGCCATAATTTGCCAGTAACAAATAGCCTGTCCGCGGCGTCGTCGTAGGCGATGCCGTTGAGGACATCGACGGGCTGGAGCCGGTCCTGCGCCGTCAAGAGGCCGCGGCAGTCGATCCAGCCGGTCACGTTGCCGGTGATGGGATCGATCCGGGCGATGTAATCCGTCTGCCACACATTCGCGAAGACTTCGCCGTCGATGTATTCTAGTTCATTGAGGCGGGTCACCGGGCTGCCGTCGTCACGCACGCTGACACTGCCGATAGTGACGAAAGTCGTGGGGTCCCAGAAATACAGGGTCGAAGTGCCGTCGCTCATGATGAGGCGCGTGCCATCATGGGTGATGCCCCAGCCTTCGGTGAGATAGGAAAAGGTGCGCAGGAGTTGGAGCGTGGTCTTGTCGAATTCGAAGCCCACGTGACTGCGCCAGGTGAGCATGATAATACGGTCGTCGAAGATGGTGATGCCTTCGCCAAAATACTCCTGCGCCAGGTCCGCCTGTTGGAGCACCTGTCCCGTCACGTAGTCCACGCGCCGCACGGAGCTGCGGCCGTTGAGGCCGGTGCTCTCGTACATCACGCCATCGTCCACCACCAGCCCCTGCGTGAACGCGCCGCGATCATGCGGAAAGATACTGACGATGCGGTAGGTGCAGTCGCCAGTGCAGCCGATGGAACCGTTCTGGACGGGATCCGGAACATTCTGCGGCGGCCAGTCGCAGGCGGGCGGGGTCGTGGCGGCCAATGCGAGCAACAGCACGAGGAAACTGGGCCAGTAGCGCCGGAGCGCGGCGTGCCGGCGCGACAGGAGCCATCTATAGAGAGGGGACCGATTCATGCGTCACATTATGCGAAGGATTGGCCGCTGGAACAAGCCGCAGGGCCGGAGTTGTGTCCACCATATCAAGGCTGGAGTAGCAAGAGATTCTTCGCTGCGCTCAGCATGACAAAAATTTGAAGTCTCTGGTGAGGCTTGGCCGCCTTCAACATGCCCCCTGAAGATTGAGGCTCAGAAGTAGATGACAGTGGATAGGTAGAGGAGGTGCTGGCTCACCTCCGCGTCGGTGGCAGGCAAACCAAACGTGTCTTTGCGTACACCGCTGCCCCAGCGGTAGGTGTAGGCGGCGTCCAGATTGACGCGGTTCTTCACGAGCACGCCCGCGCCGAGCGTAAATCCGAAGTAGTCTTCCGGCTTCCCGTCGCCTTTCAGAAGCAGTCCATTCAAGAAGTCCTGCCGCCCGCCGGATGGTTCGGGATCGTAGAAGACGCCCGCGCGTAAACTGGGCAGGTAGTCCTGCTTCGGCTTCTTGGGATTGACAAACACATACTCGCCACCCAGCCGGACCGTATAGGTGGGATCAATTTCCGTGATAGAGGCCGGTAGTCCGGTAATGCCGGAGATGCGGCGCCGGAAAACCGAAGGATTGCGCGGGTCGAGAATGACGAACTGGTCCCACTCGCGCCGGGTAACATCCATGGTAAGCGTCAGCTTGTCCTTCGGAAAGCGGTAGGCCACACCCAGGCCGATGGCGCTGGGGAAGGTATACTGCTGGTCCCGCTTCGCGCGCGTGGGGGCGCCGAGCCCCGCCGCGGTGCTGAGCGTGTACGTAAACTGATTAAACTCGACGTCGGCGGTGAATTTTGTGTGATATACCATGCCGACTTTGAGGCGCTCGGTCGCATTCCAGAGCGCGCCGAAAGTGTAGTTCGTTCCGCGGAAATCCTTGTAGTCCTCAACCACCGTGAGCCGGGTGAAGCCGCCGCCGGGGATAGCGCCGTCAATCATCAGGCGGTTGCGGTAGCTGCGGCGCACCTTCCACTCATTGTCGGGCAAGAGATCCTGGTCCCAGAGATTCATGACCATGCCCACGGAGAGCTTGTCCGTAATTTCGAAGCCGAACGCCGGGGAGAGCGTGCTCAGTGCCCCGCGCTGGCTATAGTCGATCCAGGTCTTGCTGTTGATGATATTGCCGACCGGTGGGATGGCCGTCAGCATGCGGAAGGGAATATTCAAGTCGCGGTCGAAATCGTACTTGCGCTGGTAATTGAGACTCAGCACGAAATTGCGGCCCTTCCACGTCCAGGGCACGGGATAGACGAAGCTGAAATAGTTGACGTCATTAAAGGAGACGCCGTTGTTCCCGTCCATCTCGGGATGGAAAGAGGAGGTAAAGTCCTCGCGCAGCCACTTGTAGTTGTAGACCAGCGATAGTTCCGGACGTTCAAGTTGGGTCAGGCCGCCGGGGTTCCAGGACGCGGCGGTCGCGTCGTCCGCCACGGCGATGAAGGCGCCGCCCATACCCAGGGCGCGGGCGCCACTGCCGACGACATTGGGCGACGACGTGATCTGGGGTTGACCCCAGGCCGCCAGCGTCAGAAACAGGAGTAGCCCCGAAAGGCTACATGGTGATTGCCGGAGTACCCTGAGCAATGCTGACTCCCTCCGCGCTCTTTTCAACGACTTCCGCCTGGGTGGCCTGGGCCTGCACCTTCATGATGCGGGCCTTTCCTATGGGCTGATAACCTGCTTCCTGCAGGACAAATCCCGTCACTGGATCGGTCTCCTCGGGCGTCGCCTCGAGGAGCACACAATAAGTCAGCGGCTTGACCTGATCTTCTTCCGTCCAGTTCAGGAAGACATTGGCGTCTTTGGCCGCGACCACCTCTCCCGACAAGCGCGGGAACAGCCCTTTGAGTTGGTCCGCGAGCGCCGCACAGGCACTCTTGATCTTCGCTTCATCATTCTTATCGTCAATGAAAACGTCCAACTGATCCACGACCTGCGTGGATTCAACATTGATGGCGCGCGCGAACATCTCGATCCCGGTATCGCCTTTGGCTGCGATTTCACCGATCAGGAAGACATTGGCATTGGCGATTTTTCCCACGCGAATCGCGTACTGCGGGTCGGCCAATTGCTCCGCCGCAATCTGCTGTTCCTGCAAAATCGCGTCCAGTTGCTCGCGCTCGAGCAGATTAAAACGGGCCTGCTCCAAGAACTGTTCCACCAGGTAGCCGCGCAGGCGTGTTTGCAGGTCTGTGTCGAGCGTCGCGGCATTAAACCCCATCATCGCCACCGGCATTTTGGTCTCGACCGCGTTCAGGGGCACGGGTTCTACCTGTATGGACACGGCCTTGTCGTAAGCTGCGCCCGCGGCATCTTCCGCGTGCACGGCAATCTCCACCGTCGCTTTGCCGGACTCACCCACCTCGACGGGAAGACTCTTGTTGAAGGTCTCCTTGGGCGCTCCGGCAACCGGTTCGATTGGTTCCCCATTGACGCTGATCTTGGCCACATTGGCGCTGGAATTGACATCGCCAATGACACGCACCATGCGGTTATGGCGGTAGGGACGTTCCGTACTGGGATATTTGATGGTGATGCCGCTGGCGCCCTCGGCCGCCGCGGCCAGCAGCATATCCAGCGAAATGGCATCCGTGGTCGAGGCCATTTTCACGCCGTCCGGCGCCAGTTTGTTCAAGCGCCACAGTTTCGCCTGCTTGGACGCCGCATCGCCCCGGTAGACCGAGACGGCCGTGCGCGTTTCATTGCCCGCAATATCGCGCGCAATGATGATGAGGTTGTTGTCTCCGGCGCTCAGGGAAACGGTCTTCTCGAACTCGTGCCGGGGTACGGCGTCGCCTTCATACAACACCTCTTCGCCCACGGCCACCCGTGTGACGCCATTCTTGTCCACGGCGGCGCCCTTGAGCAGCAGTGAGTCCGCCTGAGTCACCAGCGCATCGGCCGGTTCAAACACACCGATGCTCGGACCCGTTAAGTCCACGGTCACATTGACGGTACTTCTCACCTGTTTGTCGGCCAAGTCCGTGGCCGCGACATTGACCTGCTGCGGTCCTTCATTCAGGACCAGGTCCTGTTGGTGAGAGATGGCCTGCTGGCTGCCGCGCAGATGCACCGGAGTCCCGTTAATGTCCAGGTTGTAGACGCCCACGTCGTCTTGCGCGCCCACCTGTAAATCGACCACCCGGGAGGTGATAAAGGCGCCCTCCGTCAGCGAAGTATTCAATCCTGGGTCCGACCCATCCGTAATGATACCCTTGGCCACCTTCTCCTTCTTGACCAGATCCAGGTAATAGTGGGCGCGGTCGGTGTCAACCTGTTCCAGAGAACGTTGGAGGTACTGTTCGGCCTCTTCGACCTGGCCGAGCTTCAGGTAGGCGATGCCCAATTCGCGGTTGGGAAAGTACTCGACGAAATGCAGGCCGTAGGTGCGGGCGCGCCAGGAATCTTCCGAGTGGCCATCGAGGGCTTTCTGCAGATCGCTCACCGCTTCCTGGAGGTAGTCGCCGCTCAGGTAGGAGGCGCCACGTTCGTAGTAACTCCACCACCGCCCGCGAAAGACGCCCTTCGTGACCCCATACTCATCCCCCCCGCGCGCGTATTGAGAGGGGGTATCGGAGGCACAGGCCCCCACGACCAAGCCCAACAGAAGCACCGCAGCCAGTCGTTTGATCATGCCCGAGTTTTCCCTTGCAGTATGGGCGAATCATACCAAATCGCCGGCGAATTGTAAACAATTATCCACGGACGATCCGGCACGGCCACCACGTCAAAAGTATAGCACAAGACAGCACGCAACGACTGCACAAAGCGTATCGAGCACATGCCGTGTTGGCGCGGAACTGATGGGAATTGAAGCTACGGGCACCGTGTTCCCCCGCCGGGAATACTGATCTCGGGCGATCACTCGAACAGCGAATTCAGGACCGCATTCGAGGGGGTGGCGGGGAAGGTGTCGCCGTATTTGATGAATTCGGCGTGGCCGTCGAGGTAGAGGGTGTTACAGCCGCCGGGGACATGGTTGTAGCCGATGCCGCCGGCGGCGTTGATGCTGATCTTGTCCCACATCATGGGCAGCGCGCTCTGGGCCTTGGCGGAGGCGGCGGGGTTGTTGATGTCGGTAACGAGGAAGCGCTCGACGCCTTCGCGCAGACGGAAGACGGCGTCTCCCCCACCGTTGCCGAATCCGTTGAGTCCGTAGTCGCCGAGGTTGACGTTGGCGTCGGTGGCGGGGTCGTCCGTGGCGTCTTCATTGAAAAGGACGGTGCCAAAGAGGAAGGACAGCCCGACCAGTTGAGCGGGGCCGGGGATGGGCGTGGTGAGTTGGGGATCGTCTTCATCGACCCGATCCAGCACGTAGCCGATGTAGTTGTAGCTCTGGTCGCCGTAGCTGATGTAGCCCACGTACTGGCAGGTGTTACTGCCGTCGTCTTCGATCTTGAGCAAGGGATTGGGCTCCGTAAGATCGGGATCGCTGGGACAAAGGAGGACGTTGGGATCAGTCAGGTATTCGGGGAAGAGCGCTGGCATCAGCGGGCAGAACGCTGGCTGGGTCTGGAAGGAATCCGGCTTGCAGTCGGAGGCGTCCGCGGCGGCGCCGAAGGCCTGGTCGCCATGGACGCGGGGGTACATTTCGCGGCCCTCGTTCGCGTACATCTTTAGCACGATGCCGAGTTGCTTGAGGTTGTTCTGGCAGGAGGCGCGGCGGGCGGCCTCGCGCGCACGCGACAGGGCCGGCAGCAGTATGGCCGCGAGAATGCCGATGATGGCAATGACCACGAGCAATTCAATCAGAGTAAAACCTTGCTTTTTCATCATGACTCCCGGTGGAGACCCGAAGGACATAAAGGACATTGCGCTGATTTTGGATTTACCGGAAGCAAGGAAGCGAGATTCCTTGTATCATGCCGGCGCCAGTTCCGGCCTCACAAGTGTAACATCTGGCGAGCGTTGTCTTGAAATATTTTGGTCTGGACTTCGGCGGGGAGGTCCAGTTTATCGAAAAGGGCGAATTGCGGTACGTCCTGGTCGGGGGCGAGGTAGTCGGTGCCGAAAAAGAGGCGGTCCTGGCGGCGGATCATGAATTCGCGGCCGAATTCCTTATCGCGGGAGATGGCGTTGGCACCGCTGCCGGCGGAGAGGTCGCCGTAAAGGTTGGGATAGGCGTCCATAAGCCGATCCATGGCGCCGCCGGGCGCTACAGGCCCACTGGGGTAGCCCTCCATCTCGTCCTGTTTTACATCGCCGCTGATCGAGGCCCACCAGCCCTGCGCGTGGCCGATGAAAACGCCATCCGGCACTTCGCGGAGCACTTTTTCGAGGCCGGGCAACCCCGGCGCGTCCATATTGCGGTGATTGTCCAGATGAAAGAGGATGGGCAGGCCGAGTTCCGCGCAGGCCTTGAATACAGCGATGTTGCCAGGGTGATCGATGGGCACGCCTGGCTTGTGCTCGCCGAAGCCTTTGGCGCCAGCGTCGCGGTACTTCGTGAGTTGGTCAATTTTGGCTTGATGCGCTTCGAGATGAATGGTGCGCGGGTCAATCGAGCAGAAGGGAACGAGACGGTCGCGATGGTCTTTGGTTTGTTCCAAGACGTAATCGGCGCTGATGGCGTGGTCCCAGGCTTCGGGAGAAATAAGCGGTAGCACAATGGCCTGGGCGACCTCGTGGGCGTCCATCCAGCCGAGGAGGCCGGTGACCTCGAGCGGGGCTTTCGCGCCCCAGCGATGGGTGAGGTGCGTGTGCATGTCGACGTATTTGCCGGCGGGAAAGTCCTGGGCGCGGGCGCGGGGAGCGAGCGCGGTGGCGGCGAGGGCGGCCGTTTGGGTTAAGAAGGTCCTGCGGGTGGTGCGTGCCATGGGGTGTCCTTTGATTGAATGGACGAAATGGACTCGCTGGACACGTGCGCGGAGTTGAGTCGCGCGCTCGGCGAGCGCGCGACTACTGCACGAGGGACATGAGGTACGCAATGATGTCCGCGAGGCCTTGTTTGCCGAGCGTCTCTTCCCAGCCTTCGGGCATTATAGACAACTCTTCGCTGCGGATGCTTTCGATGTTCACGCGCAGGAGGGTGCTGGTTTCGCCGAGGCCGCGCTTGAGCGTCACGCTGGTGGCGGTCTCCGAGGCGATGATGCCGGAATGGCTTTCCCAGTCTTTGGTCTCGACGGTGTAGTTAATGTACTGTGGGTTGATCTCGCGGTTGGGATCGAGCACGTTGACCAGGATTTTCTCCGGACCGCTGTTGCCGATATTCGCGAGGTCTGGCCCGACCGCAAAGCCGCGCTCCTCGAGTTTGTGGCACTGGTTGCAGTTGGCCGTGAATAGCTCGCGCCCGCGGGCGGCATCGCCTGGCATGGTCAGCACGTCTTGATAGGTTTCGACGACCTCGGTACGTTTGCCCGGCTGGTAAGACGCCAGGAGTTGTTTCGCTTGCTGTTGAATGGTCTCGTCGGGATGGTTCAACAAGGCCTGAATGCGTGTGGATTCGAGGTTTTTTGGAGCGAATTGTCCGTCCGCCATGGCTTGGAGCAACCGCTGGAGCCATGGTTTGCGCGAGAAGAGCGCTTCGATGACGCCCGAGCGGGTTTCGGGGCTGTACTGGTCCCATTCCTTGAGCAGCACCTCCCCCACTGCTTCTTCCGGAAACTGGCGCAGCGTGCCCAGCGCAGCAGACTGCACTTCTGTGGGCTGGATCGCCTGCATCAGGGGCGGCAACACCTCCGCAACGACCGCGTATTGATCGAAGGCGAGACTAGAGATGGCGTCGGCGCGCTGATCCGCGGGCGCCTGGCCGTCCACGGCCTTAGCATGCGCATCCGCCAGCAGACCATTCAGCAATGCCGCCGCGCGTTGACTCTTCGCCAGGGCCTCCTGCGCGCCGGCGCCCTGGCCGCTCAGTTTGAGTCCTCTCAGCAGCCCGCGCACGGTGGCCTGGGCCAGCGTCTCTTCCGCCTCGGGGAGCATATCCACCTTGGCAAGGACGCCGTCCAGATCCTGTCCCGCGGCCCCGGCTTGCAAGGCCAGGTCTTCCAGGAAGGCGGCGCCTGCCTCGCTCTGGCGGTAGGCCGGGGCGTCCGCCAGCAGGGCGAGCACCTCCGCGGCGCCCGTCGTCAAGGAGCTGAGGATCGCGAGGCGGAACCACGCATTGCCTGCTTCACGGCGCGCGAGGGCCGCCAGGGCTTCATTCCGCGGGGGTTGATTCGGGGCCTCACCGAGAGAGAACGCGAGTTGATAACGGACACGCTGATCAGTGTCCTCCACCAGGCTGGCCACTTGATTCAGAATTTCTGGCCGGTCCTTCAGCAACGGCTCCGACAATATCAGCGCGTGAACACGCACCTGCGGCGCGGAATCCCGCAGGGCCTGCATCAGCGCCTCCGGCCGCAAGGCATCGAGGCCATCGAGCGCATAGAGCGCCCGCAGCTTGCCTTCGGGGGTCCCTGCCGCCGCCAGGGCGTCCAACTGCGGCACTGCGCTCTGGTCTTGCCGCTGATACAGCAAGCGGGCGGCGGTGCGGCGGATCCAGCCATTCGGGCTGTCGAGCGCCTGCACGAGTTGTTCCGCCGTGGCCTCGCCGAGGCGTTGCGGCGCGGGTTGTACGAAGCCCTCCGGGACGATCCGGTAAATGCGGCCGCGGTCGTTGCCGCTGTTCAGGTCGAGATGTTGCTTGATGAGCGGCGGGAGGCTTGCCGGATGTTCGATGACCTCGCGGTACATGTCGAGCACGTACAAAGTGCCATCGGGCGCGTTGCCAAACTGCACGGGGCGGAACCAGATGTCCTTGCTGCGAATGAATTCCGTCTGGTCGTCCATGCGGCGGGCGACCAGCGAGACGCCGTCCGCCTCGAGTTTCTTGCGGTGAATGAGATTGCTGCCCACGTCCCCGATGATCGCCATGCCCTTCAGTTCCGGCATGGCATCGCCGGTGTAGATGGTGATGCCAGTGGCGCTGGTGAAATAGCCGGCCGGTGTGCCGCCGCCCTCGATCGGGCCGGGCACCAGGCCCTTGACGCGCAGGCGAGTCCGCACGATGCGCCATGGCTCGATCGGGCTGATGCGGAAGACATCGCCCGCGGGACCATCCGCGGCGATGCTGACACGCGGGCTGGGCGTTTCGAGGTAGGGGTTGCGCGCGACGTAGCGGTCCTCGAACATGACCAACTGGATGTGGTCGCTGTTATGACAGAGAAAGCGGCGGCCCCAATCGTCGAAGCTCAGGCCGTGCTGGGCGCCGCCGCTGGTGGCGACGATCTCGCGGGTGCGCGGGTCAAAGGCGAAATCGCGGCCGTGCAGGCCGAGCGGGCGCGCGTTGGGATCATTGGCGGGCACGATGTCGCCGCCCGCACTGCTGGCGGCGGCATAGAACTTGTTGTCGAGTCCCCAGGTGAACGAGTTCATCAAGCCCTGGACATTGGAGAGGCTGAATCCGGTGTACACGTCCTCCTGAATGTCGGCTTTGCCGTCGCCGTCGGCATCTTTGGCGTAAAAGATGCGGGGCGGCTCACCCACAAAAATGCCGCCGTCGTAACAGGCCACGGCGACGGGCCATTTGAGGCCGTCCACGTAGGTACTGCTGGAGTCGAATGTACCGTCGCCATTTTCGTCGGTGAGCATGCGCACCGAACTGATGCCGGCTTCAAACTCTTCCGAATACCCGCGCATTTCCACGACGAAGAGACGGCCGTTTTCGTCAAAATCGAGGGCGACCGGATCGCGCACGAGCGGTTCCGCGGCCACCTGCTCGATATGGTAGCCCGGCTGCACTTCAAACGAGGCGAGCGCCTCTTCCGGGGGCAGAGGGGCAATGCGGGGGAGTTCCCCGCTATAATCTTTTTCGATGCTGTCCTGGCTTTCCTCGGCGGAGGAAAGAGGCGCAAGGACGAAGGCCACGGCTGCAACAAACTTCAAAGGACGCCCGAAAGACATGCCACCACACTCGCTTTTGGTTGAACCACCTGAAAAAATCACATCACCCGCCAAGGTGATGCGGGAGTATCCAACGAGGGAGGGAGTGAATTCAATGAAGATGATGGCATGTGGGTTTGGGCACGCGTGGGAGGAGATTCTTCGCTTCGCTCAGAATGACCCCGAAAGGGGACGACAGGGGCAGCAGGGACTTAAAGGGCCAAGAGGACAGGCAAAGACTACCCTGGGTGCTGTTGCTGGGAGGTTGCCTGTCCTGGCCATTTTCCTGATCGTTCATGGGGCGCTGGCGGAGGCGCCGGTGGGGGCGCTGTCGGTAAGTGGGCACTCGTCGCTTCAAGCGGCCATCGACGCCAACCCGGGCAAGGTGCTGTACGTGCCGGCGGGCGACTATATCCTGGAAGCGCCTGTACGTATCAGTAGCGACCAGGGCGGGCTGTGGGGGCCGGGCCGGTTGATTCAATCGAAGCCGGACCAGAACATCGTGGAGATAGCGAACGCGCGCGGGGTGCGTATCCATGATCTGACGCTGATGCGGGCGGAAGGCAGCCAGGATTCGACGGCCCACGCGTTGTATGCAACCCAGTGCCGGGATTTGGAGGTGGCTGGGCTGCAAGTCATCGACAACCGCAGCCAAGCTGGTACGATCTACCTGGATCATTGCCGGGAGTCGGTGGTGCGGGATTGCTTGGTGCGCAACTATCAGCGCGTGGGCGTGGATGATCGTACCAGCAGCCCGCTTTATGGCTACGCCTTCAGAGTGATCGACGGTACCGGGATACAAGTGACTTTTAGTTCCGGCATCCAGATCCTGGACAACCGGGTGATTGAGGACAACCTTTATCCCGATGAGGCGACGAAGACGAAATACGAACTGGGCAAATTGACGGAAGGCAAGCAGCCTCGGACGAAGGGCACCATAGGACAGCCAGGCGGCGACTACGTCAACAATTGGCATCAGGGCTCCGCCATCACCGTTTCCTCGCCGGAAGACACCAATCACGTCGCGATTGTGGGCAATTACATTGAAAACGCGGCGCAGGGGATCGACATGCACACAGACAACAGCATTTGCAGCCGCAATGTGATTCATTACGCTTTTGTCGGCCTCAAGTGCATGCACGGCGCGAAGAATGTCATCATCTCCGACAACATCGTCACGCACAACGACCTGTGGGGCCTGGTGATGCTGCCCGGGGTCCTCTCGCATCCAACGGAAGCGGCCTCCGAGGGAAAAGAGGCGCACACCGCAAATTTTACCCGCGGCAACATTATCGCCAACAACATCTTCAGCGATTATGGGTTGGGTCACGAATCTTACAACTGGGCCGCGCAACGCGCGGGGGTGATCAGCCTGGAATCAGGGCAGTTGCCTGAAAATCCGATCATGACCGACGTCATTATTGAGGGAAACATTGTGTACGACACTGCGCGCGAGCAGATTCTCGAAGAGGGCATGCCCAAGGACGTGCCGCCGCGATATGACTGGGCCGTCTACATCACGCCCGATCTCCGGCCGCAAGGGCTGATCTTCCGCGACAATATTTTTCATCCTGGGACAGAGGGGGTGTCGAACATAGCGTTGGAAGGGGAAGAATAGGAAGAATGGGAAGTATGGGAAGGAGTGAGTTGTGAGTTTCTTGCGTGTGGCGGTCATTATGGCGGGTGGGTCTGGGGAGCGGTTCTGGCCGCTGTCGCGAAAGGAACACCCTAAGCAACTGCTGCGGTTGACCAGCGCGACGGAAACGATGCTGCACGAGGCGGTGCGCCGGATCGAGCCGGTGATCCCGCGCCAGCACATCTATATCCAAACGATGGAGCACCTCATTCACCCCATCCGTAAGGCGGAGGTGGGCGTTCCGGCGGAAAATGTGATTGCGGAGCCGTGCAAGCGCAATACGGCCGGCTGTCTCATCTATGCCGTGGCGCACCTGCTGGCGAAATATGGAACGGACCCCGCGACGCTGAGCATGGCCGTGCTGACGGCCGATCACATCATCGGCTCCGAGGAACTGTTTCGGAAAACGGTGGTCAATGCGCTTGGGGCCGCCGAGCGGGAACCCTTGCTGGTAACCATTGGTGTGAAGCCGACGCGGCCCGCGACCGGCTACGGCTATATTCAGACGGCGGAAACCACAGCGAACAAGCCGGTGCTGACGGTGCAAGCATTTCACGAGAAGCCGGACCTGGAGTCGGCCCAGCGATATGTCGCGGCGGGAAATTACTACTGGAACGCCGGGATGTTCTTCTGGCGCATTTCCACGTTTCTCGACGAACTGAGGCAGGCGCAGCCGGCGATGGCGGCACGAACCGTGGAATTACGCGATGCCCTTCAGGCGCTCGATACACAGCGCGCACACCAAGTGTTTCAAACACTGGAGAATACCTCGATTGACTATGCCTTGATGGAAAAAGCGCGGCGCGTCGCCATGGCGCCCGCGAATTTCCCCTGGGATGACATCGGGACTTGGGCGGCCCTCGACCGGACGCGCCAGCCGGACACGGCGGGAAATATCACGGAGGGTGGGCCGGTGCTGGTGGAATGCCGTGACTGCATTGTCTACAACGCGGAGGGGGCCGACGGCATGTCGGTGGCGGTCGTGGGGGCAGACAACCTGGTCGTCGTTGTTACGAAGGACGGCGTCCTGGTGGCGCCCAAGGACCGGACCGAAGACGTCAAGAAGGCGGTGCAGGAACTGGAACTGCGGAACGCGCGGCAAGTTTAGCCGGAGAGATGAAATATGCTCAGCATGGCCGACACGACTACACGCATGGAATTGCTGGAGCGGTTGCGGCGCTTGACTCCCAGCACACCACGGCGCTGGGGGCGGATGACAGCACCGCAGATGGTGGCCCACTTGACGGACCAGATGCGACACACCCTCGGTGATGTACCGTGCCGGCCGGTGCGCAGTATTGTGCGCTGGCCCATCATTCGGACGCTGGCGCTGTATTGGGTTCCCTGGCCCAAGGGAAGGATCCAGGGGCCGCCCGATGCATTTGTGACGCAACCCGTGGATTGGGACTCTGACATAGCCACGCTCGTGGCGCTGGTGGAGCGCTTTGGCGAGCGCAAATCGGCGGGAGGCTGGCCCAACCATGCCCTGTTCGGTACGATGGGTGAGGAGGACTGGGGATTCTTTTGTCACAAGCACTTCGACCACCATCTACGGCAGTTCGGCCTGTAAGCGACAGACAGAGACGAAAAAGGGGTGAAGATATGAGCTATCTTCACCCCGATTGCGGCAAATAATGGCGCTTACTTTCCGGAGCTTAAGAATCCCTTCGGGGGATTGGGCACTTCGGGCAGGCCGTGCGGGTAAGTGTCGGGGACGACGCGCACGGGCGTGGTGAACTTAAACGGCGCGGCTTCGGTGGGCCCGGCATAGGTGAGTTCGATCATGAAAGCGCGATAGCCCTGCTGCGGGGTTTCCACCTTGGCCTCGAACACACTGCCGCCAAGGTCCTGGAGCGGCGTGGCCTCCCAGATCTTCCCAATGGATTCGACGCGGAAGTCACGGGCGTTCGGGTTAAAGGCCTGCCACAGCTTTACTTCGACCGGCTTGTCGATACTCATGACCCGGGTGGTGTCGGGCCCCGGGAAGGTCCACGAGTACTGGGGCAGGGACGTGCCGCCGATAATGGCCTGGTAGAAGGACAGAATGCTGTAGGCGGCGTCGGTTTCGTCCAGGCCGTGATCGCCGTTCGGGACATAACGCAGGCGTTTGGGGTTCGGAAGCTGATCATAGTAGAACTGCGACGAATCGGGCAGGAAGAACTGGTCGCCGGTGGCGTTCATCACCAGCTTGGGCATGGTGTAGCGGTCGCGATAGGTGAAAGGTTCGACAATCTTGAGCATCGCATCGTATTCGGGCGTGCCGGACCAATCCATTAGTCCCATTGCCTGGTAATCGCCCACGGCAGGCGCCCAGAAGCCGTAGGCTTTGTAGTGGTGTTGGAACGAAGGGACTACATTCAGCAGGTCAATCACGATGGGGATGATGCCGACGACGCGCTTGTCGACGGCGGCGGTGGTCCAGGTGGTCCAGCCGCGTTTCGAGCCACCCGCGACGACAAAGGAGTCAACCTCCGTAGTTCCGCCGGCCTCGGTTGCCATGAAGCCCTGGACGGCGTCCATCGCGCGGACAGCGCCCTTGGTCATAGGCAGGCGTGCAAGCCACATCGGGTCACCGGTGCGCAGGTACTTGTCCCAGGTATAGGAAATGAACTCGTCTTCGACGCGCGGCGTGCCGTCGGCCTTGAAGATGAGAGGCTGGTTGGGGATCTGGCCGAGCATGACCACGACGCCGCCGCTGGCCTTGGCCATCTGAATAAACTCTTCCTCACCGCCCTGGGGGACCTCATCGCGGTTGCGCCCGCCGCCAATGAACAGCAGCGCGGTCTTGCTACGGACTTCATCCGGCTTGGCAATGATGACCCAGTGTTTCCAGACGGGCCGATCCACTTCTTCGGGTGCGGGCCAGGTCTGCGAAGTGACATTGAGCATGAACAGGGTGTAGCCATCGCCGTCCACGGTGTTGGCCAGCTCATAGGCGAAGCTATCATCCGGCGCGGCCACATAACTGTCCAGCGGCGTGGGATGCTTTGTCTCGCGGGCGGTCCCGGCTTCGCGTGTCGTCACGCAGCCGGACAGGAATGTCAGGGCAAGCACCGGCACTGCGAAATTGATTAATCGTCGCATGAAAAGGATCCTCCCCTTGGAAAAAATTCGGGACCAAGCCAACTACACACAGAACCTTAGACTCGGGACGAGCCGGCGCGGCTACACCTGGTGGTCCGGGGGCGCCACCCCTCGGGCGAAGCCCGCAATAGTCTCAGAGCGGGGGGTGTGGCACCCCCCCCGCCGCTACCAGGACGTCAAGTTAGTTTGCCGGTGCGGCCGGGGGCACGGGTGGCGCCGGGGGCTTTGCCGGAGGAACTGGCTGCTCCGCTGGCCGACGAATCCCTGTGGGCACCTGTCCGGTCGGCCCAACCCGCACGGGCCGATTCGCGCCGGCGGGCACCGCGGGCATCTTTGACACCACGAAGGGGAGTTTGATTTCCGGATGGTTGGGAATGTCCGTCTGGATGACGAGTTCCTTGCCTTCGAGCGTGCCGTCGAGGGGCATATTGCTCAGGCGCACCAGGTAGTCGTTCTTCCCGCGGGGGGTAATCTCCGCCGTCACGGAATCGACGGGGGTCACGACGCTCTTGATGGTGAATTCTTTGACCCTGCCCGCGGCAATACGAAGGTACTGGCTGCTCGTTTCGCCGGCCTTATCGCTGCGGCGCAGCATGATTTGCTGCGGTGAAATCTCGAGATCACCGACCACCTGGGCCGTCACGGTCGCTATGATGTTGTCGGCCTTGGGGTTATCCGTATGGACAGTTAAACGCGCGGAATGGAAGCCTGGTGACGACGATCTCGTATTTGGCGCCGTCTTCGATGGCCTTCACTTCCGTGGCGAACTGGTCCGGCGCCGTGGATTCAACGGAGGTAACATGGATGGGGCGGCGTTTTTCGTCGATCAGGACAGAAATCGTACCGCTGACCGGTTTATCGTCGATCACGCGTCCGAAATTCAGGTTGCGGGGCTCGATATTGACACTGGCAATCGCCGTACCGGTCAGGGTGAGCCGATAGAGGGGCTGGGCGGGGTCGTTGGACTCGACAGTTAGGTACTTGGTTTGGACACCCTGCTTGCCCTTGATGGACATGGTGGCGGAAACGATCGTTTCGGCGCCGGGTTGCAGGCTCTTCTCCTTGAGTTCGGCCACGGTACAGCCGCACGAAGTCTTTACACGCGCGATTTCGAGGAGGGCGTCCCCCACGTTCTTAATGACGAAATCGTGCTCGACCTTCTCCTCATTATCGATAGAACCGAAATCGAATTCCGGTTCCGGGCTTTCAATCTTGGGGCCACCCTGGGGGGCGGCGGCGGGCGCGTCCTGGGCCACTGCCGCTGGGACGAGCCAGACACTGGCGGCGATAAGCACGGCCACGGCAGAACACTGAACTGTGGTTCTCACGGCAGATCTCCTACTCGATAGACTTCGGAACGGAAAACATTGGGGGATAAGCCCCTAAAAATACTCCAGGGATTGAAAAAATGCAACTTGCCAGCAAACCGACGCCTGGGGGATGGACCTGATGGACATTATGGACGCAGGGGACGCGGACTATTTGGGGCCTCCCCTTCGACTGGCGCCGTGACCGGCTCGGGACTGGCTTCGCGCGCTGGCATCGTGTCTGGCATGCGAAAGACCTTGGATTGGGCCGCATCGTAGAAATAAAGCCTCGAGGCAGACAACTTGCGGCAGTCGCCATCGGCCCAGAAGGACCAAAACCCTGGTTGGGCGTTGAGCGGACGGCGGGCGTAGGTATGGTTGTAGGCGCTATTCTGGGTCAGTTGTGCTTTTCGCTGCCAGTGGGCGCCTTCATCGCGGGATTCCCAGAGAATCACCTCGCCGCCGGGATTGTACGCCTGCGGCCCGGGCTCTGTGGGTGCGACCACTATCCAGGCGCCGGCTTCCGCCACATACAGGCTGCCCATGTCGTAGTTGCTGTCCGCCGGGGTGATGTCGTTCAGCACCCATTCGTTCCCGGTCCAGTGCGCTGTGCGCCAGGTCCGGGGGCCGTTCTCGGGGCCCGGCTGCCAGCCTTGAGTGACGATGTGCAGGACAATGGGCCGCCCGGCGGCGTCGTAGTTCAGGTCACAGAGGTAGACTTTCAGCCCGTCGGCCTCATAATCGTGTACCAATGCCGGCGTGCGCTTGTCACGGAGTGGCGTTTCGAGGGTCTCCCCCGCGACGGTGCGCCAAGTTTCCCCAAAGTCGCCGGTTTCCACGTAATAGATGTTCGTCCGGTGGTTCAGACCCTTGCCTTTCGGGTGGTAATTGAAGGCCGTCCCGACTTTCTCGCCCCAAGGCCAACTGATCTGATAGTGGCCTTCCTCCATGTGGGCCAGCAGCCGCGGTTCGGTCCAGGTGCGTCCCTCGGGGCTGGTCTGCCAGTGCAGCCCGCGCCCGTCCTTGTAGCGCGTGTGCAGGAAGAGGAATCCCTTTCCCGGCAGGAACCACGGTTGGGGATAGGAAAAGTTTGTCTCCAAAATCGTCGTAAACCCGTCGATGCTGTAGGGGCCATTGCTCCGCATGATCCAGGCGGGGCGGGCGATCCCATGCGCGCTGAGGAAAACCCACAGGTAGCCGTCATTGTCCAGGGCCAGCACCGGATTGTCGTGGGCGTCGTCGGTCCCTTTTTCCATGAGAAGATGCGGGCGCGGCAGTTTGCCGGTGGTGTGGTCGTAGTAGCTGACCATCTCGACAAGAGTGTTCTGGCCACGCAAGGTTCCTCCGTAAACGAAGAAGGTCTTGTTCACTGCCGGTGCATACACGGCCATGGGGATGTGGTCGGCCGTGTAGGTGCCCAATCCGCCGCTGTATTTGTAGACATACTCGTCCTGCGTCGGCTGATTGGAATACCAGATGCCCAGGTAGCCGTCGTATTCGATGCCCTGGAGTTCGGTGTGTGCCGGTTGCGCGATTATGGCCGTGAGGACCAAGGCGGAGTGGATCAGAACTTTCATGTGAGTCGAGTCCCCGATACTTGAAAACTGGATGTGCAGGATAGCTTAAACGGGCCGATGGAGGACACAGAAGGGAAGCAGAGGAAGGATGCGTGGTAAAGGTGTGGTTGCAATCCAAGTGTTCTGGGGGGAGAATAGCGCGACGTGGAACTTTGGGCTGGGAGTGAACGAGAATGGTTGCAACACGAGTTTTGGCTATTTGTCTGGCAGTGATGGCCTTGTTGTCCTTTGGTTCGGCAGCAGCAGAACAAGGCAAGGAAATTTACGGCCAGGACGACCGCATCGAAGTGTTCGAGGAGAGCGATCCCTTTGTCCGCTCGCTGGCGGCGGCGGTGTGCGTTCTGGCCGATGCCGATGAACTCCACCAGAATGGCAACGGCACCTTTACCTTGTTGCACAAGCCCAATGTCCTCGAAGGCAACAATGGAGAAGAACTGCCGCTCTGCGCGGACGAAGCCTTTTCCGACCAGCCGTACCTCGGGTTCTGCACGGGATTCCTGATTGCGGAAGACCTGATTGCGACCGCCGGCCATTGCCTGGAGGGGACCGATCCCTCAACGATACGCATCGTTTTCGGCTGGGAAATGCAAAATACCACGACGCCCGTCTCGACGGTGGATGCAGAAAACGTCTATTCTGTCGAGGAAGTCGTTGAGGAAGTGCTCAACTTCGCGCAGGACCATTCGGTGTTGCGGCTGGACCGGCCCGTCACACTGGCGGGTGTGACACCGTTGGAAGTGCGCCTCTCGGGACGCGTGCCGGACGCCGCCCGGGTCGGCATTATCGGCCACCCCATGGGCCTGCCCAAGAAAATTGCCTATGGGCCTAGTACGCGCGTTGGAGGCAATCTTCGACCCTACGTTTTTTTCGCCAATTTCGATGCTTCCGGCGGCAACTCCGGCTCGCCCGTGTTTAACCAGGAAACGGGTGTTGTGGAAGGCATCTATGTGTTCAGCCAGGTGGATGACTTCATCGTGGACGGGGACTGCTTTCGCCTGAACCGTGTCGATGACGGGGTCGCGGGGCAGGGTGTGGCCCGGAGCACCAATTTTGCGCATCTCCTCCCGGAGGGGCCGGTCGACCCGAAGCTGCTGCCTGCCTGCGGGTTGGATACGACAAATGGACACAGCGGAAGTGTGGGGGACGTCTTTCTCGCCGCGGCCTGTGTTGGCGCACTTGGCTGGCGCTGCTGCCGTCCCCGTGCGGAGCCAGCCGCACAGAGGTAAACCGATGCCAGTAACCAGTTGTTCATGGTGTTGGCTCGCAACGATCTCGCTGGCGGGCGGTGTGGCATTCGCGGTCAACGAGAAACAAATTCACGGGAATGACGACCGCATCGAGGTGTACGAAGAAACTGATGCGACCATCCTCGCCCTGTCACGCTCGGTCTGTGCGCTGGTGGCCGACGAGAATTGTCAGGACAATAGCGACGGCACGCACATGCTCGTTCCGTTTGAATTCACGTTTACGGATGGTTTCGGCTTCCCGGTGTTTTTCTGCGAGGATGAGCCGTTTCTCGACCAGCCGAGCGTGGCTTTTTGTACCGGCTTTCTTGTCGCTCCCGACGTGATTGCGACGGCGGGTCACTGTGTGGAAGAGGGGGACATCACCGGCATTCGCGTGGTCTTTGGATGGGAAATGCTCGATGCAGAAACGCCCGCGTCGGTGGTTCCCAATGAGCAGGTTTACTACGTGACCGAAGTCGTCGATGCCGTCTCGCAATACCTGAGTCTTCCGCTGCTCGTGGACAGGCTGCGGCTACGGGTGCGAGATTACGCGGTATTGCGTCTTGATCGCCCAGTGACCGTCCCTGGGGCCGCGCCGTTGCCGCTCCGGACTTTCGGGCATGTGCCGAGCGGTGCGCTGCTGGGCATTATCGGACACCCCATGGGATTGCCGAAAAAGATCGCCTTCAATGCGACCACGCGGCCGCGGGACAATCTGCATCCGGATTTCTTTTTCACGAATCTGGACAACCTTGGCGGCAACTCGGGTTCGCCGGTCTTTAACAGACAGACCGGAGTGGTAGAAGGGATCGCCATCTTCGACAATGTATCTTCGCTATGGACGCTGGAGGACGGGTGCGTTCGGCCGCTGCGTGTTCCCGAGGGAGAAGCCCGGTCGGGCGTCCTGCGCAGCGCCATGTTGTCTCACTTGACGGCCGGAGGCCGAATCATGCCCAAACTGTTGCCGGTGTGCGGCGGGCAGGCGTCCCCCGAGAGCAACGCTGCCGATATCCTCGTGGCCGGGGTGGCGGCCGTGCTGTTGCTGGGGCATCTTTTGGGAAAGCGCTGCCGTGCATCCTGAAGACGTCATGTCCCGCGGCCCGCGGACATCGAGGCGGATTGGGCTGTTCCTGGCCATGATTGTGGGCGCAGTGGGCTTCCTCTTCTTGCTCTATGCCATGCCGGTGCAGCGGCTGGGCATGCTGCTGATTCTGGGCCGCGCCGATCTCTGGGGCTATTTCGGCCCCATGGCCTTCTATTTTGATCACGCGCTCCACGGTGGGGAGTGGCCTGAATGGAATCCGCTGCTGTTTTGCGGGACACCATTCACCGCGAACCCGCAGGCGGCCGTGTACTATCCACCACACTTGCTGCGGGGCTTGCTGACTGTCTGGGCGACGCCGGCCGCGTCTTTCCTGTCAATTTTTGCGCTCGAATTGGCGCACCTGCTCCTCGCGATTATGGGCACCTTTCTGTTTTGCCGCGCCCACCGGTTATCGCAGGGCCCTTCCTTCGTGGCGGCGCTCCTCTACGCGGGCAGTGCCGCCGTCACTTTCCGGATGGTCCAGCATTGGCAGTTTGTTGCGATGACCGCCTGGTTGCCTTGGCTGCTCCTGGTCCTCAGGAAGGCGGCCTGTCAACCAGCCCGCGCGGCGGTCCTTCGTTGGGGCCTGGTGGCGGGCGCGGTTTTCGGCTTGAGCGTGCTCATAGGATTTCCCCAGTTGACGCTCTACCTCGCGGTGTACAGTGTTGCTTATGTTTTCCTGGAACGGTCTCTTGATATTCGCGCCGCGGCCTCTCCATCTTCCCCGGCGTCCTTTCGCCTTCGACTTCGACGGTTGATGCGCGCGGACGTTCCCATCCTTGCCGTAATGGGCTTGGTCGGCGGGCTCTTGGCGGCGCCCATGCTCGTGCCGGCGGCGGAACTGGCCGGGTATAGCGCGCGCGCAAAGACCATCGCGTCCGACGAGGAACTCCTGAACCCGAAGGCGCTCAATCCCTTTACGCACCCCGTGGATCTGTTCCAGGCGCTCATCTATTATCCGGGGAGTCACGGGATCCGGCTGGTGGGCGGCGGCTGTTTTCTGCTGGCGCTGGCCGCACTTCTGCACAAGAACCGCCGCCAGGCCGCCGTTTTCTTCTGTCTCCTGCTCGTCGCGCTGGATCTCTGTCTGGGTGCCCCTTTTCCGCTCGCGTCTCTGGTGTCGGCCCTTGCGCCGTTCAAGATCGCCGGACCTGAACGCGCTTCGCTCTTTGCGGCGTTTGCCCTGGCGGTGTTGGCGGCGCATGGACTGGAGACGATGTGGGCGCCGCTTCGCGCGCGCACCGTTTTCGGCGTGTCCCTGTTTGCCGCATTCGGCGTTACGGCGCTCGGCGCGCTCCTGGAATGGGTGGTACTTGATCCTGAATATGAAGTCACGCCCATCGTCTGGGTGCTCCCGTGCTTGTGTTTCACGATCTATCTCGTCCATGTGCTCGGAAATCGTCTGCCTGGTGCGCGCCTGGTCTTCCTTTTTATTGCGGCGATGGCCTTGGCGGAACAAGTTCTCTGGGGACACGCCTTCCTCGAGTTCCTGGTGCGCCAGGACAGTTCGCGCCTTGATCCGGCCGTTTTGAGAGTGCCGGCGGAGTGGTCGAGAGAGAATGCCCGGGAAACGGGCGAACACTGGCTGGAAAACGCGAAGATGTTTTCGCTGACCCCGGTGATCAACGGTTATGATCCCCTCGTGGTGGAAGCGGTGCGGCAGTTTATCAGCGGTCCTGACAGCGCGCACCGCTACAATCGGCGCGTCTATGCGGAGGAAGTCTTACGAGCGGAGCATTCGCATCAGGCAGTCGCTGGCCGGCGCTTCTGGCTGGCCGATCGTCTTGCCGGCATGCCCCCCATCTTCCACGCGGACGACCCGCCTGGTGGCCTGAGCATCATGCACGCCAGCGCCGATGCGATCACCGTGGAAGCCTCGGGCCTGACCGAGGCGCGTTATTTGGTGTTCGCCGAGACGGCCTATCCGGGCTGGTCGGCATCGGTTGATGGCAGGCCCGCGCCGATTGTCCCCGCGTGGGAAGTGTTCCAAGCGGTTTCACTGGGTCCTGGCAGCCACACCGTGCGCTTTGCCTTTCATTCGCCCAGCGTAGTCTTGGGCCGGGCGATTGGGCTAGGATCTTTAGGAGTCGTGTGTCTTGCAGTACCGGTGCTCCTTTGGTATGAGCGCCGGCAAAGGAGCCGGGTGTGAAGAAGAAACTGTTGCTGATCCTGGCCGTGCTGGCCGTGCTGAGCGCGTCAGGCGTCTGGGGGTATCGGTGGGTCACCTACGAGAAGCTGGACCTCTCGAAGGTGCTGCCCTATGCTCAGACGGAGGCCGTTCCGAAACTAATTGAGCGGATAAAAAGCCAGCCGATCGGGCCGGAGGGTTTCACGTTTGTGGCGCTCGGGGACACGCGCACCAATTTCGCCATGGCCGAGAAAGTAGTCACCGCCGCGGCCGCCGAGAAGCCTGCGTTCATCCTGGCCAATGGCGATATTGTCCGGCGTGGGCGGCCGGAAGAGTACGAGTCGCATCATTTGCGGCTGGTAGACGCGATCAAGCCCATGCCCTTCATTACAGTGCCGGGGAACCACGAGGAAGGCCCGAACCGGGATTTTGAGGCCTTCCTGGCGATCTACGGACAGGAACAGTTCAGTTTCGACTACGGCAACGCGCGGTTTGTGGGCCTCAACAATTCGGGCCGGCTGGGAGTCACTTGGGCACACCTGCGCTACCTCGAGCAGGAATTGAGCAAGCCGGGGGTCAGCCATAAGTTTGTGGTCTTCCACGTGCCGCCACGGGACATGGACATTTTCGTCGACTCTGAAGAAGGGCGCGGTTTTCGCTGGAACGCCAAGGCCTTCCGCAAGCTCATGTCCGAGCAACACGTGACGGCGGTGTTTATGGGGCATGTTCACGGTTTTGCCGAACAGACACTCGACGGCGTGCGTTACATCATTACCGGCGGCGCGGGCGCGAACCTCGCGGAGCGCCTGCCGGAGGAAGGCCGGGTGCATAATTATGTTCTCGTCCATGTCCAGCCCGCGGCCGTCAAGTTCGAGGTCGTGCGTTTGGTGGGCAACGAGTGGGTGCGCGGCGAGTTTTGATCACTTTCTCCGAAACATATCCGATACTGCGTGCGGCGTGTGACTGTGTGCGCGAGGAGCGCGCATCTGTAACGGAGCAAGTGCTTCAGAATGTCTGGTACGAACAGCAACTCGCGGCGGACGGCCTGCGCACGCTGGAGGGGCATCGCTTGCGGGTGCTTTCGCCGGGGTGGTGGAACCACCAGGAAGGGCCGGATTTCAAGGGCGCGCAAATCGATTTCAATGGACGCACCTTCGCCGGGGACGTCGAGGTCCATTTCCGGTCGTCAGCCTGGCGCCAGCATGGCCATCATCTGGATCCGCGCTATGAGGGGGTGATCCTGCATGTAATCTTGGACGAAGAGGCGGCGCCCGCTCCGGCGGCAACTCTTGGCGGCCGCTCGGTGCCCACGCTCGCGCTACGCCCCTGGCTCGCCAAGGATCTCCTGGCGCTCTCCAGCGATTATGAGACGGAACTGCAAACGGCGCCGTGTGGTACAGGAAGTTGCGCCGCACTCGTCCCCGAGTATGGGACCCATGCGCTGGAACATTTTCTGGATCTGGCCGGAGAGTGGCGGCTCCTGAACAAATCGCGCCAGATGCGGGAGCGCATGGATCAGGCGGGGGAAGAGCAGGCGTTATACGAATACCTGATGTACGCCTGTGGTTTTAGCCACTTCAAGCATCACTTTCAGGCCGTCGCCCGCGCGCTCCCCTACGAACGCGCCCGGCAATTGTCGCGGCAAGATCCGCTGTTGCTCGAGGCGACCCTGTTCCAGGTGGCCGGGCTGTTGCCAGAGGTATTGCCGCCCGGGACCAGCGCCGTACCGCATTTCGCACGGCTGCGCGCGCTGCGCCATGAAAAATTGCCGGGGCTCAAGAGCTTGCCCATCGAGTGGCGGCGCGTGGGCATCCGGCCCAACAATTATCCCGAGCGGCGGCTCGGGGGCATGGCCCAATTCATCGCGCGCACCGCATCCAAAGGTTTGGCGGCGACTTTGCGCGAGATTTGGCAACCGGAGTGCACCGCCATAGAGCGCCGGCGCCAGATAGAAAAGTTGTTCCCCACGGCCCTCGGTTTCTGGGCGACGCACTGCACGTGGACCGGCAAAAGACTGGCCCGCCCGACGCTGCCACTCGGCGAAACGCGCGCGAGAGCGATTATTGGCAATGTGTTTATTCCCGCGGGGCTGGCGGTGGCGCGGCGCGAGCGGGATCCCGCCCTCGAGGAGCGCGTCTTCGAGTTCTTCTGCGCACTCCCCGCCGAATCCGGCAATCACATTACCAAGTTAATGTTGCCCCGCGTGCTCGGGCCGGAGAAGAAGATCCGGCTGAATTTTCGCAGGCAGCAAGGGCTGCTCCAGATGTATCAGGACTGGTGCGAGCCGAACCCCTCTTGCCGCAATTGCGGCCTGCTGCGATACCTGGAGCGCGAAGCGCTGCTGCAAAAGTAGTGGGCGGCCTCCCAGCATCTAACCGGCTCGCGGGAACGCTCAAGGTCAGCCTTGCGGCATGACGGCCGGAAGTTCCAATACAAAGGTGGAGCCGTCTTCGTCTGATTTCTCCAGCCACATTTTCCCGTGGTGTTCAAGCAAAATGCCGTAAGAGACGCTCAGGCCAAGCCCCAGACCCTCCCCCACGTCGCGCGTTGTAAAGAATGGATCGAAGATCTTGTGTTGTACGTCGGCAGGAATGCCGCAGCCGGTGTCGGTGAACTCCACGCGCAGGACTTCTCCCGCCAGTTCGCTCCGGACAATGAGTTGGCGCGCGCGGTGCTCGATGGCGACCAGCGCCTGCTGCGCGTTGTTGATCAAGCTCAAGAACACACCCTGCATCTCCCGGCGCTGCAAAGGCAAGGGCGCTATCCGGTCATCGAGGGAGAGTTCCAGGGCGATGTGGTCCATCTTGAGCTGGTACTCGCACAGTCCCAGCGTGTTGCGCAGGAGTTCATTGAGGTTCAACCAGACTTTGGGCGCCTCCTTCTTCCGTGCGAACCGCAGGAGGTTTTCCACAATACGCCGGCACCGTTCGGCTTTCTCGCAGATAATCGAGAGGCGGCCGCGCAGCTCATTGTCCAGCGGTTTTTGTAGGAGCAGTTCCGTGTAGCCCAGGATGACGGTTAGTGTGTTGTTCAGCTCATGGGCCACCCCGGCCACGACATTGTCCAGCGCGACCAGCTTCTCCGTCTGGACGAAGCGCGTATCGAGCGTCCCGAACTGGCCTGGGGGCACGAGCAACACGCCCACCAGGCGCGGCGCGCCAGTTGCGTCCAGGGGGATAATCGCGGTTTCGAGTGTGGAGTCCTTTCCGGCCGCGCTGCGCCAGTGCACCGCCTTGCTCCAGGGCTGTTCTTGATCCAACACGCTACTGAACGGGACTTCATCCGTTCCGGGCGTCACCAGATCCAACAGACGCCTGCCCGCGAGCCCATCGTGGCCGAGCAGATCGGACGCCCGTGTGCTCGCAAACACGATCATTCCTTCCGCATCAGCCAACACGACCCCGAAGGGCACTGCCTGCGCCATCGCCGCAAAATACGGCTCCAACCCCTTCACACCCTCAGCCATGGTTAGACCCTCACCTCGATGCCCCATTGCCTGTCCTACAGGCCGTCTCCTCAAACCTGTGCGGAGAGACTATACCATTTATGAAACTCGCGCAAGACGGCCGCGCGTGGAACTGCCGCGGGAGGCTATGCTAGGCTTCCCTGGCTGCGCTTGCGGCCCACGCATTTTCCATTATTCCTGTTCAGGGGAGAACCTCATGCAATTTGTGGATATGTTCAGTTTGAAGGACAAGGTGGCGGTCGTCACGGGTGGGGGTGGTGTGCTCGGCGGGGCGATTGCCAAAGGCTTGGCGGGCGCGGGCGCCACTGTGGCTATCGCGGACCTGTTTCCGGAGAATGCGGCCAAAATCGCGGGCGAAATTGCGCAAGCTGGGGGGACAGCCGGCGGCTATGCACTGGACGTGTTCAAGAAGGATTCCATTGAGGCCTGTGCGGACGCCATCGTGCGCGATCATGGGCGCGTGGACGTGGTTGTGAATGCAGTTGGTGGCAATATGCAGGGGGCAACGACCTCGCCGGAACAGTCCTTCTTTGATCTGTCCTCCGAGGCGATGCAGCGCGTGTTGGACCTGAACCTGCTGGGCGGCACGATCCTGCCTTCGCAGGTCTTTGTGAAGCGCATGCTGAACAATCCGCTGGGCGGCAGCATCATCAATATTTCGTCCATGAACGCGCTGCGCCCGCTGACGCGCATTCCGGGGTACAGCGCGGCCAAGGCGGCCGTTAGTAACTTCACGCAGTGGCTGGCCGTCCACCTGGCGCAGGAATACCGGCCTGACCTGCGGGTCAACGCGATTGCGCCGGGTTTCTTTCTCACCGAGCAGAACCGGTTCTTGCTGACGAGCAAGGAAACGGGCGAGCCGACGCCGCGCGGGAAGACAATCATCGGGCACACGCCCATGGGCCGCTATGGCGCGCCGGAAGACCTGGTGGGCGTGACGATTTGGCTGGCGAGCGACGCATCACGGTTTGTCACGGGCATTGTGGTGCCCGTGGATGGCGGGTTCTCCGCCTTTTCGGGGGTATAGTCGCGGGTAGCACCGCCAGCAGGAGCACGCACGCATGAGCGACGTTGTACACGCACTCAAGAACCATCAACCTTACCACGAGTTCTTGATCGCCATCGATTCCGACGGTTGCGCGTTCGACACGATGGAGGTGAAGCACAAGGAATGTTTCATCCCGAACATCATTAAGTTCTGGGACCTGCAACCCATCTCGAAGTTTGCGCGCGACGCCGCGGAGTTTGTGAACCTGTACTCGAAATGGCGCGGCATCAACCGTTTCCCCGCACTGACGCAGACCTTCGACCTGCTCGCGGCGTGGGAGGCCGTGCAGAAGCGCGGCGTGAAGTTGCCGGAAGTGCCCAACCTGCGCCGCTGGATCGAGCACGAGACGAAACTGGGCAATCCGGTCTTGCAAAAGTATTGCGACGAACATCCGAACGAGGCGGACATGCACCTTGCACTGGCCTGGAGCAAGGCGGTCAACGTGACCGTGAGTGACATCGTGAAAGGAGGACTGCCGCCCTTCCCATTCGTCCGCGAGTGTCTTGAAAAGGCCAGCAGCAACGCGCACATGCTGGTCTGTTCTCAGACCCCCACCGAGGCGCTGGTTCGCGAATGGGAGGAACAGGGCATCGACCACTTTGTGATCGGCATTGCCGGGCAGGAATGCGGCACCAAGGCGGAACATATCGCCCTGGCGACGGAAGGGCGCTACGACAAGCAGAACATCCTGATGATCGGCGACGCGCCCGGCGACATGAAGGCCGCCCGCGCCAACGGCGCGCTGTTCTTTCCGGTGAACCCCGGCGAAGAAGATGCTTCGTGGCAGCGCCTGCTCGATGAGGGACTCGAGCGTTTCTTCACCCACAACTATGCGGGAAGATATGAAGAAGCCCTTGTGGCTGAATTCGTCAAGCATCTCCCGGAAATCCCGCCCTGGAAACAGTAGCAAGACCGCACATGGATCATGAAGACTCCTGAGCCTCCAGGGACCATTACCCACCGCCTGGCGCCGAAGGCCGGCCAAGCCGTCGCGGCCGCCGGTGTGACGACTGCCACCTGTCCTCTTGATCTCAGTGTGATCATTCCCGCATTCAATGAGGCCAAGCGCATTGGCAAAACGCTGGACCAGTTGCAAACGTACCTCGGCGCACCGCGGTCCCGCTGGCAGGCGTGCGAGGTGATCGTCGTCTGCGACGGCTGTGAAGACGATACGCAGGCGGCCGTGGAACAGCGCCCCCCCGCGCTGTTCGACCTCCACGTGCTGGCGTATCGCCGCAACCGCGGGAAAGGGCACGCGCTGCGCACCGGATTCGCGGAAAGCCGGGGGGACTATGTTCTGATGGCCGATGCGGACGGCGCCACGCCTTTTGGCGAACTTGACAGGCTCATCAGTGCCCTCGAGGCGGACAAGGCTGATATCATCATTGCCTCCCGCCGCGCCGCGGGGGCGCGGCTGGCGCCGCCCCAAGCATGGTATCGGCGTGCGCTGGGCAATCTGTTTTCCCTGGCGATGCGGCTGGTGATGGGCTGGTCCTTCCTGGATACCCAGTGCGGCTTCAAATTGTTTCGAGGCGAAGCCGCGCGCAAGCTCTTCGCCAGTTGTCAGTGCGATCATTTTGGCATCGACGTCGAGTTGCTGTACCTCGCCCAAAGGACCGGCCTTCGCGTGCGTGAAGTCGGGGTGACCTGGAGCGAAACCGGGGGATCGCGGGTGCACGTGTTGCGCGACGGCTTCCGCATGGTGCGCTATGCGCTGTGGCTTCGGTTTCGCAGGACAGAGTAGCGCTAGGCGGCGATGGACGAAATGGACTGGATGGATGGAGTGAACGGAATGGACGGAGTAGAAGGACTGCCAAGACCAAATGCAGATTGTCGCGGATGAGAACATTCCGTATGCGCGGGAGGCCTTTGGGACGCTGGGAGAAGTCAACCTGCGCCCCGGCAGGACAATCACCCGCGACGATCTCGCGCAGGCGGACGCGTTGGTTGTCCGCTCAATCACCAGGGTGAACGAGCGGCTCCTCGCGCGAACGCCGGTGCGGTTCGTGGGCACCTGCACGATTGGCGAAGACCATGTTGACCTGGCATGGCTGCGCCAGCGGGGCATCGCGTTCTCGAGTGCCCCAGGCTGTAATGCCAACAGCGTGGGCGAGTATATCGTCGCGGCGCTTCTAGAACTGGCCGGGAAGCATCAGCTTCAACTCGATGCATTGAGCCTTGGCATCGTTGGGCTCGGTAATGTTGGCCGTAACGTGCTCGGGAAAGCGCGCGCACTGGGCTTGCACTGCGTGGTCAACGATCCGCCGCTGGCGGAACAGACCTGCGAGCCGATCTACCGGCCACTGGAGGACATCTTGCAGTGTGACATTGTCACGTTCCACGTGCCGCTGGAGAAAAGCGGTCCCTATGCTACGTGGCACCTGGTGGATGCAGCATTTCTTGCCCGCATGAAACCGGGGGCGATTCTGCTCAATACGTCGCGCGGGCCCGTGGTGGACAACCAGGCGCTGCTGCAGGCGTTGCGCACAAGCCTACTGCGTGCGGCCGTGCTCGATGTTTGGGAAGGAGAACCGGAAGTGGACACCGAACTCCTGGCGGCAGTGGACGTCGCCACGCCCCATATCGCGGGCTATTCCTTTGACGGCAAGGTGAACGGTACCGTCCAGGTCTACCGCGCGCTATGCCGTCATTTGTGCAGGCCCCCGGCGTGGGACCCAGCCCCGCTTCTGCCCTCGCCCACCGTGCCGGAAATCGCGCTCGATCCCTGCGGTGTCCGTCCCCTCTCTGGAGCCGTTCGTCAAGTTTATGACATAATGAAAGACGATGCGGCGATGCGCCCGCTCGGGGTGGCGCCCCCCGAACAGCGCCGAGCGCTTTTCGATCAGTTGCGCAAGCAGTATCCACAACGCCGCGAATTTCACAATACGCGCGTCTTGTTGACGCATGAGGACCAGCTTCTCCGGCGGAAGCTGTCCGGCATTGGGTTCCAGTGCGAGGTCAGGAACGCATGATTCAGCTTGTCGCGGAAACGGGGTTTCTGTCGGAAGACCAATTGCGCTCGGTGGTGCGGGAAGCGTGTGCGAGCCTGCCCGCCGACGGCAAACGGATCCTGTTCATTATCCCTGACAATACGCGCAGCATGCCGATGCCCCTCGTGTTTCGCGCGCTATTCGACGCGCTGCACCGCCGCGTGGCGAAGATGGACTACCTGATTGCGCTGGGGACCCATCCCCCCATGCCCGAAGACGCCATTCTCCGTCACCTCGGCCTTTCCGCCCAGGAACGCACGGAACGCTACGGGGCTGTCGGCATTTACAATCACGCTTGGCAAGACCCGGACGCACTGGCGCAACTGGGTGTGATTGCCGCGGAAGATCTGGCCCGCATTTCGGACGGCCGGCTGCGTGAAAATGTGATTGTCACGGCGAACAAGCGCCTGCTCGATTATGACCTCATCTGCATTGTGGGTCCGGTGTTTCCGCACGAGGTCGTCGGATTCAGCGGCGGCAACAAATACTTCTTCCCTGGCGTGTCCGGCGCCGAGATTCTCAACATTTTTCACTGGCTGGGCGCGTTGATCACCAATTATGAAATCAATGGCGCCAAGTACACCCCCGTCCGCGAGGTCGTTGACCTTGCCGCCGCGCTCATCAAGAAGCCCAAATATGCTTTCTGCTTCACGGTCGTTCGGAAAGACACCAAAGCCATCTTTTTCGGTACGCCCGAAGCCGCTTGGGACGCGGCGGCGGATCTCTCGGCCAAAACCCATATCATCTACAAGCCGAAGCCTTTCCAGAGCGTTCTGGCAATGGCCCCGGAGATGTACGATGAGATCTGGGTGGCCGGCAAGTGCATGTACAAGTTGGAGCCGGTCGTGGCCGACAGTGGCGAGTTGATCATTTACGGTAGGCACATCCACCAGGTGAGCGTCACGCACGGCGCGCTCATCAAACAAATCGGCTACCACGTGCGCGACTATTTCACCGCGCAGATGGAGAAGTTCGGCCACATTCCCGGCGGGATTCTAGCGCACTCGACGCACGTCCGCGGCGCGGGCAGCTTTGAAAACGGCATTGAGCGGCCCCGGGTCCAGGTCACGCTGGCCACGTCGATCCCGGAGGAAGAATGCCGGGCGATCAACCTCGGCTACCGCGATCCCGACTCTATTGACCCGGACGCCTGGCGGGACCGCGAACAAGAGGGGCGCCTGTTGGTGGAGAATGCGGGGGAAATCTTGTACCGGTTGAACAAACGCCAAGCGGCGTATGTCTAATTCCAGTAATAACCCTTTCGGGAGGGCGAGCGTACCCACGAGCCGGTTAGACCACGCGGGAACCATAACCCTGCGCTTGCCCAACCTGCTCGTGGATACGCTCGCCCCCCAAAAACAGTTCCAGAGGGAGAAACTTGAATGGGGAAAAATGTCATTGTGGCGCAATCCGGGGGACCAAGCCCCGTTATCAATAGTTCGCTTCGTGGAGTCATTGATGGGTGCCGTGCATTTCCGGGCAGTTTCGGATCGATCTATGCCGGCTGGCATGGGATTGAGGGCGTACTGAAGGAAGAGCTCCTTGATCTGTCGGCCCAGGACGAGGACGAGATCGCGCTACTCCGCTACACGCCCGCCGCGGGCAGCATTGGTACGTGCCGCTATAAGTTGAAAAAGGACCAGCAGAAAGACTTCGATCGTGTGATCGAAGTGATGAAAGCACACAACGTAGGCTACTTTTTTTACAACGGCGGCAACGATTCGATGGACACGTGCCATAAGGTTGCCCAGATCGCGCGTGAGCGCGGGCTCGATTTGGCGGCTGTGGGCGTTCCGAAAACCATCGACAACGACGTCGGCGACTCTGAATTCAAGCTGATCGATCACACGCCCGGCTATGGCAGCGTGGCCCGCTATTGGATGGCGATGGTGCAAAACGCCAACGAGGAAAATGCTGGGTCTTCCCCCGCCGATCCCGTGCTTGTGTTGCAGGCCATGGGCCGAAAGATCGGGTTCATTCCCGCGGCGGCGCGCTTGGCGGACCCGAAGCGGCAAATACCCCTTCAGATCTATCTGGCCGAGTCGAAAGTCTCGGCGGATGAGTTGTGCGACAACGTGGGCGATCAACTCCGGCGCGATGGCCGCTGCATCGTCGTCGTGAGCGAAGGATTCAACGTTGGGGACATTGGCGAGCGGAAAGATGCCTTTGGCCATACGACCTTCAGTTCGGCCAAGATTACCGCGGGCCAGAAAGTGGTGAACCTGCTCAATGATCGCGGCCTCCCGGTGGGCGGCGCGGCGCGCGGCCAGGTTCCCGGCACCGATCAGCGTTCCACCAGCGCCTATGCGTCCATTGTCGATCTGGACGAAGCCTACAAGGTCGGCCTGAAAGCGGCGGAGATTGCCGCCTCGGGTGAAAATGGCTGGATGTCCACGATATTGCGCCGTCCCGGTCTGATCTACGAGGTTGATTATGATAAAGTGCCCCTGGAACAAGTGGCCAACAGCGAGCGGACCTTCCCCGCAAGTTGGATTGGACCCAGTAAAGTGGACGTCACCGACGAGTTCGTGCGGTACGCCCGACCTTTGCTGGGCGAAGACTGGCCAAGTGTACCGTTGATTCACGGCCGCCAGCGCTTTACGCGTTTCAAGCCGTTGTTTGCGGAAAAGAAACTACCCCACTACGATCTTCAGGCAAAAGCCTGAGGTCTGGGGGAGAGCCAGGAGGGAGAGACCATGGGCGGTTGGGAGTACCGGACGCTACGGAGCAACACGGCCGGCGGTCACCTCGACTTCGAGAGACTCGACGAGGAATTGAACGACCTGGGCAAGGACGGCTGGGAGTTGGTCTCCGTCACCTGCATCGTTTGCAATGGCGAAACCATGTTTCTGGTGCATCATTTCCGGCGTCCCGGCGAACCCCGCCGCCGCGCCGGGTTTACGGTTTAACTTCGTATAGGTCTTATGGGTCCTATATATTTCTTGGAAATGAAAGGAGAAGTCGCTGCATGCCTGCAATGGATATTGGCTTGATTGGCCTGGCGGTGATGGGCGAGAACCTCGTCCTCAACATGGAGAGCAAAGGATTCAGTGTCACGGTATTCAATCGCACCGTCGCAAAAGTGGATCAGTTCATGGCGGGGCGCGCGAAGGGGAAGAAGATTCTGGGATGTCACAGCGTGCAGGAATTGTGCGCGAACCTCAAGACGCCCCGGAAAGTGATGATGCTGGTCAAAGCCGGACAGGCGGTAGATGACTTCATCGAGCAACTTCTCCCCCACCTCTCCGCCGGGGACATCATTATCGACGGGGGCAACAGCCATTTCCCCGATACCATCCGGCGGACCAAATACGTGGAAAGCAAGGGGGTGCTCTACATCGGCACGGGCGTGAGCGGCGGCGAAGAAGGCGCGCTCACCGGTCCTTCGATCATGCCGGGCGGCTCTCCGGCGGCGTGGCCGCATGTCAAGCCGATATTTCAGGGCATCGCCGCGAAGACAAAAGACGGAGAAGCCTGCTGCGATTGGGTGGGCGAAGATGGGGCCGGGCATTACGTGAAAATGGTCCACAATGGCATCGAATATGGCGACATGCAGATGATCTCGGAGACGTATCACCTGATGCGCACCGGACTGGGCATGAGCAACGATGAGATGCACGCGGTTTTCGCGGAGTGGAACCAGGGCACACTCGACTCCTACCTGATTGAAATCACGCGCGACATCCTGGCCTATAAGGACGCCGAAAACAATTACGTCGTCGATCTGATCTTAGATTCGGCGGGTCAGAAAGGCACGGGCAAGTGGACCGTCATCGAAGCCTGCAACCAGGGCCAGCCCCTCACGCTGATCGGAGAAGCCGTCTTTGCGCGGTGTCTGTCCTCCTTGAAAAGCGAGCGAGTCGAGGCTGCGAAGGTGCTGGGAAGCGCCGCACCTGCGTTCAAAGGTGACCGCAAGGCGTTTGTCGATGACTTGCGCCAGGCGCTTTACGCCTCCAAGATCATCAGCTATGCGCAGGGCTACCAGCTCATGCGCGCCGCCGCCGCCGAATACCAATGGAACCTGAATTATGGCGGTATCGCCCTGATGTGGCGCGGCGGCTGCATCATCCGCAGTGCGTTTCTGGGGAAAATTAAGGAAGCGTTTGAGCGCAATCCCAAGCTCGTGAACCTTCTGCTGGATCCGTTCTTTGCGGACGCGCTGCAACAGGCGCAGGCGGCTTGGCGCCGGGTCATTGCCACGGCGGTGCAGTTGGGTATTCCGGTTCCGGCGTTGGCTTCCGCACTCACGTATTTTGACGGCTACCGCAGCGAACGGCTCCCGGCCAACCTGCTCCAGGCGCAGCGCGACTACTTCGGCGCGCACACCTACGAACGGGTCGACAAGCCGCGCGGGGAATTCTTTCATACCAATTGGACCGGCCGCGGCGGGGAAACCTCAGCGTCAACATACACCGTGTAATTTCGGGTGGCGCCCAAGAGTAAGGAGCGAAGGGTAAGCATGCCGAAGATTTACATCACACGTCCCATCCCGGTGAGCGCCGTTCGGCTACTGGAGGAGACTTTCGGCAAGGACGCCGTCCGGATGTGGCCGGAGGACACCATTATCCCCCGCCAGAAATTGTTGCAGAACGTGGCCGGCGTAGATGCCATCCTCGCGATCCTGACCGAGCGCATTGACGACGAACTGTTCGACGCCGCCGGCCCGCAGCTTCGTATCGTGGCGAACATGGCGGTGGGCTTCGATAACATAGATGTGCCCGCCGCGACGCGCCGGCGGATCCCCGTGTCCAACACGCCCGGCGTGCTGACCGAAACGACCGCCGACCTGACCTGGGCGCTCATCCTGGCCACCTGCCGGCGGCTCGGAGAATCGGAGCGTTTTTTGCGCTCGGGCCAGTGGAAATGCTGGTCGCCCACGTTCATGCTCGGCACCGATGTGCACGGGAAGAAGCTGGGGATCTTCGGCCTCGGGCGCATCGGCCAGGCGGTCGCCCGCCGCGCGCGTGCGTTTGGCATGGATGTCATGTACTACGACCCCACCCGTTACGAATTCCCGCGCGAGGCGGCGATGGGTGTGCGCTACGTCGAATTTGACGAACTCCTGCGCGAGTCCGACATATTGACGGTCCACTGTTTTCTGTCGCCCGAGACGCGGCATGCGTTTGGCGAAGCGCAATTTTGCGCCATGAAGAAGAGCGCCGTCTTCATCAACACGGCGCGCGGCCCCATTGTCGATGAACCGGCTTTGGCGCGTGCGCTGAAGAACGGCGACATTTTCGCGGCGGGACTTGATGTCTTTGAGGAAGAACCCAAGGTCCATCCCGAGCTCCTGGCGTGTGAGAATGCTGTCTTGCTGCCGCACATCGGCAGCGCCACCGAAGAGACGCGCGCGAAAATGGCCGAAATGGCCGCCCGAAACATTATTCAGCGCCTTCACGGCGAAGTACCCGTCAACTGTCTCAATCCCGAAATCCTATGAAAGGAGCATGCATCATGAAATGGCGCCATTTGCCCCTGGCGACTCTCACTCTCTGTTTCGCGGGTGCCGTGTTCGCCGCGGAACCCGTGATCACCAGTGAATTCATTTTTCCGCTGCAAGGCAAACACTGCCACAGCAGTTCTATTGTCCAGTGTCCCAACGGCGATCTGTTGGCCGCCTGGTTCTATGGCTCTGGCGAGCGTAGCGCCAATGACGTGCTCGTTCAGGGAGCACGAATGATAAAGGGCGCCAAAGAATGGTCTGAGGTGTTCGTCATGGCGGATTCTCCCGGTCTGCCCGACTGTAACCCGGTACTCTTCATTGACCCGCAAAAGAAACTGTGGCTGTTCTGGATTCCGGTGCTCACCAATCGCTGGGAGCGCGCCCCGCTCAAGTACCGTACCTCGATGGACTACCAGGACAACGGCGCGCCCCAATGGTCGTGGCAGGACGTGCTGTTCCTGGACCCAGGCAAGGAGTTCCCCGATCAGCTTGAAGCGGGGTTCAAGGAACTGGGCTACGAGCAACCGATGTGGGGCGAGTACGCGCCAGAATACACCACCATGTTGATCGAAGCGGCCAAGGACCCGCTCAAACGCACCATGGGCTGGATGACGCGCGCCAAACCCATCGTTCTGAATTCGGGCCGTTTAGTTCTTCCCCTTTATTCCGATGGTTACAACATTTCGGTTGTTGCGCTCTCCGACGACAACGGCGAGAATTGGCGCTTGAGCAAGCCCATCGTCGGTCTGGGCCCGATTCAGCCGAGCGTGCTGCAACGAAAAGATGGAACCGTGGTTGCCTTCATGCGCGACAGTGGCGACGATCCCAAGCGGGTGCTCATTGCTTCCTCCAAAGACAATGGCGAGACATGGTCGGTCGCCACCGACACCGACATCCCGAATCCCAGCAGTACCGCGGCCGTGTGCGCGTTCAGTGATGGGCGCTGGGTCATGGCGTGCAACGACACCGAAAATGGGCGGCACCAGTTGGCCATGCTGCTGTCAGAAGATGAGGGGGCCACGTGGCCGGCCAAGCGCTACCTGGAGAAATCCGAACCGGGTAAGGCGGGCTATGCCTATCCCACCGTCATCCAGGCGCGGGACGGCATGATTCATGTCTCGTACTCATACAGTGTGGACGAAGGGAAGTGCATCAAGCACGCGGCCTTCAACGCAGAGTGGATTCTGGCGGGCGACAATTAAGCCTCACGGCCCTGGTGGCGCCCTGGTGTGGGCGCCGTTTTGGCCTGAATCCGGCAGTTGTAACCTACTCAAACTCGAGGGTGGCAGCATCGAGCGCGACTCAGGCTGGAATTTAGCAGTCCACCTTCTCTTCGGGGGTAGACAGAACGGCCGGATTCTGTCAAAATCACTGGCGTGGTGATCGAGACCAGCTCCAAGCGCACTTTGGTACTGCCAGAGACCATTTCTGGTGGCATGTCCAAATCTTGTTCGACAGACCCCCACCGGTTGGCGTTCCCAACTTTGGATCCCAATCATGGGATTCTTAAACAATCAGGAGATCGGAAATGAAGCATCTGACAGCCATGACGAAGTCCCCCGCCTCTGCGCAAGTGCATAATGCCTGTGACGCAAAGGAGTTCTTACTTGGGATTGTCCTTCCGCCGCAGGCTGTTCACAATATTCTTACCAAAGGGGGATGCCATGACGATGAACAATAGCGTCCCGCGGCAAGTGCCCAGTCAATGATAGCCGGTGTCTGTTGCGAAAAGGGCGCCCTTTTTAGCAGTCACGCGCTTGCCGAGCGCGGGACTACTGGGAGTAATCCGGCTCGATGTGCAGGAGCACCAGGTTCCGCCGATTCGCCTTGTAGACGAAGTCAAAGACATCTCCCAAAACCGGTATGGCCCCGAGAAGGGCATCCAGTAACACGATGGTCACCATCTGCGTCAGGGTACCGCGCGAGAAGCCCAGCCGTTGGGCCTGAAGAATGAGATAAATAGAGATCAGCATGCCCAGCGCATCCCCCAGGCCCGGCAGCAGTCCCAGGAGGGGATCAAGACCAAACCTGAAGCGCGTTCCAGGGATGCGGATGGAATAATCCATGAGCCACGCCAGTTTACGCAGGTCAAGCAGTAGTTTCTCGCGTTGCGCGTGGGTGAGTTTTCCCGCCACGACACTTCCCCTCTGAAATTCCCTGGGAGCAGATTTGCGAGAGGCTATAGTGACAAAGCCTCGCGTGCTTTCGCAACGCCTTGTCTGGGAAGGGCATTGCGAAACTTGCATCCTCTTGGTATAATTAGAGTCCTAACAGTTAGAAAACCGACACCCCGCCCGGAGAAGGCGCTCCACCATGTATCAGTTCGGTTCCAGGCTGGAAGTCATGAAGTATCTTGAACCCTTCCTGGCCGCCCAGCTTCCCTACCTCCTGCGTAAGGTCGAATCCAATTGGCAGCCCATGGATTACAGCCCGGATCTGAGCACGGAAGAGGGTTTCGAGGAGGTCCGCGCCCTGCAGGAAGAAGCGCGGGCGCTCCCTGACGATACGATGACCGTACTCGTGGGAGACATGATTACGGAAGAAGCGTTGCCCACCTATGCCTCCTGGATTGCGACGCTGGAGGGAGTGGGCGTACAGGGCGAACCCCAGACGGCCTGGGGCGCCTGGAACCGCGGCTGGTGCGCGGAAGAGAACCGTCATGGGGACATCCTCAACCGTTACCTTTACCTGACGGGCCGCGTGAACATGCGCGAAGTCGAGATCACGGTACAACACCTTATCGCCGATGGTGGCGACACGCAGACGGAGAATGACCCCTACCGGACCTTCATTTACACCAGCTTTCAGGAAATTGCCACGCGCATTTCACACCTGAACGTGGGCAAGATTGCGCAGCAAGTCGGCGCCACACGCTTGTTCCATCTCTCGCGCAGAGTGGCCGGGGATGAGCAGCGCCACGCCAAGGCCTACAAGCTGTTCATCTCGAAGATTATGGAAGTGGACACGTCCGAAGCCGTGCTGGCGTTCCAGGACATGATGAAGAAGAAGATCACGATGCCGGCGATGTACATGCGCGAACGCGGCAAGCAGGTGGGCGAGACGTTTAAGAAATTCGAGGTCATCGCCAACCGCAGCGGCGTCTACACGCCGTGGCACTATGTCGAGATTATTGAGAACCTGCTCCAGGACTGGGACATCCAGCATCTCGCCAACCTCTCCCCCGCCGCCACGAAAGCGCAGGAATATCTGTGCAACCTTCCCGAGCGCTACCGGAAACTGATCGAGCGCCTCTACCGGCCCAAAGACGAAGCCGAAATAGTGCAATTTAGCTGGCTGTTGCCGCCCGCGCTGAAGCACACTGCGGCCATCTCTGTGTAGTTGTGCGATTTCCGCTTGACCTGTAGAGTCGCGGGAATCAGCAGCATTCTGGGGACCCTTCAAGATCTCATGGATACCAACACGCCCCAGTACTCGCCACAAAGCATTGCGCGCTATGAATGCATTTTTGGCAGAGACTTCGTAAGCACCGGCGGCCTGAACACGACGAAGTCGCTCACCGCCGCGCTCGGGCTGCGCCCGGGCATGCGCGTCCTGGACGTGGGCTGCGGACTCGGCGGGTCGGTGTTCCACCTGGCGCAAGCCTACGGCGTCGAGGTGCTGGGAATTGACGTGCTGCCCCAAATGATAGACGAAGCGGCGCGCCGGTCGCGGGCATACGGCATTTCGGCAGTGGAATTCGTGCTGGGCGACATTCTGCAAGTGGATCTCCCCACTTCGTTTGATCTGGTCTACAGCCGCGACGCATTCCTGCACATCGCCCAAAAGCCAGCATTATTCGCGCGCTTGTTCGCCTGTCTTCGACCCGGTGGCATACTTTTTTTCACTGACTACGCGCGCGGCCACGCCCAAGGATCGAGGGCCTTCGAGCACTATCGCGCCGCCAACAGCTACGACCTCCACGAACTGGATAAATACGCCACGCTGGTGCGGGCCGCAGGCTTTGCCGAAGTGGGGGTGACCGACCGAACGGAGGGGTTCATCGCGGTTCTGCGCCAGGAAATGCAGGCGATCCAGACAGCCGATATTCCCTTGGACGAAGCAGATCGCCGCTATCTCGTCGAGCGATGGTTCCATAAGGTTGAATACTGTCAGGAAGGCGATATGCGCTGGTGCAGTATCCGCGGAAGCCGCCGGCCCACGTGTTGACGGCTTCCTATTGGTTTTTTTCGGGCCACCGGTAGGAATCCTTTCCAGCGTCTTTGCTGACATACGCCTTCGGCAGCGTCGCCTGCCAGGCGAGCGCCGCTTTCTCGAGCCGCTTCGTGAGACGGGGCCGGTCCTGCGCCTGATTGTCCAGTTCCCGCGGGTCTTGCAGGATGTTGTAGAGCTCGCGCCGGCTGCCATCGGGGTTGAGCAACAGTTTCCAGTCTCCGTCGCGGACGGCGAGCCACGGGCTGTGGTTGATGACGTCCCCCGCGACACCGGAGCGAAACTCCCAGAACAATGGTTTGTCGCGAAGCACCGGCTCACCCAATAGCGCTTCCGAAAGATCTTCTCCATCGCAGGAGAGCCCCTCTGGAGGCGTGATTCCCGCCAGAGCACACATGGTGGGCAAGAAATCGACGCCGCTGATGACCGTCGAGTCGTTCACTTGCCCGGCGGGCGTCTTGCCCGGCCAGCGCACGATCAAGGGGACGCGCAAGCCGCCCTCGTATAGGCTGCGCTTGCGGCCCCGGAACGGCCCGGCACTACCGACACCGCTGTGCGAGGCATTGGCGACATGAATGTCCTCGGGGCCATTGTCCGAGGAGAAGATTACGATGGTGTTCCCGGCCAGGCCGAAATCATACAGGCACTCAAGCAGACGCCCCAAGTACCGATCAGCGTTTGTGATTACGCCGTAGTAGGTTTCCAGCGCCCCGCCAAACTTCTTGTATGGCGCCCGTTGCTCTTCGGTGGGATCGAGGAAGGCATGAGAATCCTTCAGCCACGTTTGCACAAAGAACGGCTTGTCCGAGTGTTGCACAATAAAGCGGATGGTCTCATCGACAATGAGTTCGGAAGAGCGAGGGATAAAATCGGCCACTTCCTCCCAGTTCGGCCCGTTGCCAACGTAAACGCGAGACTCATCGATCCCATAGGCGGAGGGTGGCGGCGCGCTCAAATCGCCGTTTTCCCCCGGGCCACCGCCCAAGTGCCATTTCCCAAAATGCCCCACGGCGTAGCCGGCGTCTTGAAACAAGCGCGTCACCGTCGTTACGCCGGGATCGAGGAATTGCGGCATGTCGCGCTGCTCATTCAGTTTCTTTCCCGCGAAATGCCCATGAATGCCATGCCGGGCCGGGAAATGGCCCGTCATGAAGGCGGTGCGGCTGGGCGAGCACACCGGCGCGTTTACGTAGGCCTGCGTAAACAGGATGCCTTCGCGCGCCAGTTCGTCAAGAAACGGCGTCTTCAGGTGCGGATGGCCGTAGCACCCCAGATCGCCCCAGCCCCAGTCATCGGCGAGAACAAAGACCACATTCGGTTTTCGACCGGCTTCGGCGGCAAACGCGGTGCGCAGGTCGCGATTGGCAGCGCATAGAAACGCTCCTCCGGCGGTGCTGGCCCGTAGAAGAAACGATCTCCGGTTCAGAATCACCGCATCGACCTCCTTGGTTGAGTGACCATCGAGGTGGAAACTTGGGCCTACCTTGCTGCCGGCCGATCAGCACCATGCTCCTTGGCCCAGGCCTTGTACAGAATAGCACTGAACGGCGCCCACCAAATCAAATCGTTGGTCAGGATAGTCCAGCCCACACTCCAGGCCAAACTTCCATGGTAGGCAGACCAGACAAAACCGATAGGTCCCAGAATCTTGCCCAGCAGTCCGGCGAGGGTAACGGGCCAATGCCGAAGAGGATCGCGCGCTGCCGCCGCGTAGGCCACGCCATACACGCCAACAATCATGCCAATGCATTGCCAGAGCTCCGGATAATTCGGCGGCTCCAATCCTGCCCAGGCAAACGGCGCCAGCGGAAAAAACACAACGAAGCTTCCCCAGGCAATATTGTAAATTGCGGCCAGGATTAGCACTGCCTTTGCCCAATAGACCTCTTTGTCCATATGGTTCAAGACCCGAAGCGTCCTTCCTTCTCCAGATGCAGATATGCGCGGTGCCGGTATCGAAACGCCTTGTGCACCTGTGCGCGGACGATGGCATGCATCATCGGCTCGCCGCCGAGCCAGTGCGGGAGGTTTATCTCAAGCAAGTCGCGCACGATGCAACCTGCTTGGTGAGGTACAAACTCGTGAATGTGCACAAACCGCTTGAAGGGACCGTGAATGAGTTCTTCCCCGAATCGCCGCGGAGGTTCGTACAAAACATGCTGAAAACCAAGCACGATTGGCAATGGGCCAATGCGTTGCTCGACCCAGGTTTCGCTCCCGGGATGGACATTGCCGGCGTGACGCAGAAGCCTGACTCGGTTTGGTTTGTCCGACAGCAAGACCAGGTGCGCGGGGTTTTCGTGAAACCGGAACAAGGCTTCGGGAGAAGATCGAAGTTCGCATTCAAAGAGGAAATCCATCGAGGTTGTCCAGAAACGACCGTTGAAGCGTTCTCACCCGCTTAGCACGGCGGATGGTGACGCTTCCAGCCACGCCAAGTTGAAGGCGTAGTGCTGGCGGCTGCTGATGAGGTGGATGACGCCGTTTCGGGCCTGGCAGACGGCGAGATATCCTTTGGGTTCCGCGGTAGACGCGCTTAGCACGAAGGGGACGCCATCCATCGTTTCGACCTCGCGGCCGGGGCCGTCGTCTGAAATGGGCCGTCTTACGGTCCAGGTCTGGCCCTCGTCATACGACAATGCGGCATACATGCCGGTGATGGCGCGGGTCGTGCCGCTGCTGTCCACGATGGGTTCAGGTTCCTTCGCAAAAGAGATAAATAGGAGGGGTCCTTCCTTCAAACGCCGCAGGACCAACCGCTGTCCCCCGCCAATCGCCTGAAAGGGGCTGGCGGAGTATCCCCACTTGGCGCCTTTGTATTCGGAGACGCTCATGGACATGCGTCCGTCAATCTCGTCGCCCCGGCCAAAGGCCAGCAGGCGCCCGTCGTTGAGTTCCACAACACCCGCGTGGATCCCCGCAATCGTGCCGCCCGCGTCGATCCAGGTCAGGCCGTTATCGGGGCTTACCCACAGCGCGGTGCCGCCCTGGCCACCGGTGACGGCGTCGCAGGGCAATACGATATGTCCATTGCCGAGGCGGATGATCGATTCGATGGGCATGTGCCGGGTGTTGTGTTCGGGAATGATAATCGACGGATGCGACCAAGTAGCGCCGTTGTCGGCCGAGGTGCGCAGAATAGTCGCCAGGTTTCCCCACGTGCCCGCCGCGGACAGCCCCTCGAAATGAAACAGCGTGCAGTCCCCGTCAAACCAGAGCGCAGAAGCGTGATCATTACGGTCCGGCACGTCCCAGAAGGGCGCGGCGGGCTCCCACTCCTCATTGCCGTAGCGGAGGCGGCTGGCCACAGCCCCCAACTCGCGGCCACGCTCTCGAATGCAGGAGTACCACACCGCCAGCAGGTCGCCATTCGGACACTCCACCAAGGCTGGCACGTGATTATGTTTGGCGAACATCGGCCCAACGGCGTCCTCCGGAATGTGCACATATTTACGCGGGCCTTTGAAATACGGCACATTCGGGTCTGGCCCCTGCGTGATGTCTGGCGGAACTGCCTGTTTCACTTCTTGCTGGTGGCGCTCCGGCGCAGGCGCTGGCAACGGCATCGTTTCCGGCGCGGGCCCGAGTGCCACACGAAACCCAATCAACCAGTGTTTATCCTCAGGCACGGCTGCCGAGCGGTTGGCCGAGCGCAGGTAATACGGCTCTGTGGAATGACTGCCGCCGCGCGTGACGCGAAAGATGCCGCTGGCATAGCCCACAGGGTCTTGCGCCGCGCCCGGACAGTAGGGCCCGTACCAGTCAGCGCACCATTCCTCGACGTTGCCGTGCATGTCGAACAGCCCCCAGGCATTGGGGCCTTGCTGCCGCACTTTCGTTCCGAGCACGGTCACGTCACTTTCCCGGCTCATGTCGGGATACCACGACTCCCCCGAGCGCTCCAGCAGCGCCGGACTGAGGGTGTCCCCCTCGTTGAAGAAGGTCATGCTTCCCGCGCGGCAGGCGTACTCCCACTCCGCTTCGGCCGGCAGGCGATACGGCAGCCCCTCCTGCGCTGTCAGCCACGCGCAGAACCGCGTGGCCTCGTGCCAATCGACAAATACCACCGCCTCATCGTCCTCTTTCGAGAAGCCCAGCTTGCCGCGCAGCCGCCGATGCCCCGGGTCAAAGCGTTCGTACTGCGCGTTCGTTACCTCGCACACGCCCAGGTAAAAGGCGCGGCTAATTATGACCTCATGCACGGGCGCTTCATCAGAATCGCCGTTCACTTGCCCGCTGATGTTCACCACCCCCTCCGGTAGCGGCTTTACCGAAACTCCCATCTGAAAAGTGCCGGGGTCCACCCGCACAAAATCCATTCCGATAGAGTTCGTAAACGTTTTCCCCGTGGGGGCCTCCGCGGCCAGGCCCAGCGTGGAACTGAAGAGTCCTGCCCCCAGTAGAATGCACACTTTTTTCATGGACGTTGTCCTCCCGCACCTGATTGTGACTGGTTTAATCAGAGAATTCGAGTCCTTAGCGTTTTGGTAATCGTTGCGAAAACCTTCTCGGGAGGGCGAGCGTACCCGCGAGCCGGTTGCACGGCCTTGAAAGCGCACAATCTTGCAGATTTCAACCGGCTCGCGGGTACGCCTCCCGAAATCGCCTTTCCGCTAACAGAAACAAGCAAATTGTGTGCTTGCCAGTGCGACCAGCATAGTTCTATACTACCACCGGCCAAAAACCA